>JAEZGQ010000035.1 GCA_023416895.1 Bacillota bacterium
TTTGAACGACGCGAAATGTATGATGTTTTGATTTCTCCAGTAGGTGGGCATGCGCCACGAAATACGCTCCTGCGCATCCGGAAGTGCGGCGCGCAGCGTGTCCCTTACCAAGTGCAAAAGAGGCTGAACGTTTTCCGGCTGCTCGGCAATGTACGCGTCGATCGTTTTCGGGAATTCGTCACAAAAATGGTTTTGATCGGCATTTTTAAATTCCCGCCCGCATTTTGGACATTTCCACATGGGCTTTTCACCTCTCTATCTCAGTTATGGTGACCTTTACTTGATCTCCTGGTTGCTTCCGTATTTTGGTGCGAATATCCTTGCGCAACCCTATGATGTAACACACCGAGCCGTCGGCGTTCTTTATGCCCATGTTTACGATGCTACCGTCATATGGCTCCCCATCAAATGTGGCATGTACTTTGACCCTGCCTTTTTTAAACTCGGTTTTTACATCATGCGGGAATATGACATATGCGCCGTCCAGCTCGGGAACCTTATGAATCGAGGCTTCAAATTCGTACGTTTTTTGATTCATGTGCAGCCTTGCATGATACACACAGGCGAACCTGCGGATGCATATGCTCCTTCCGTGCCATTTAATTGTAGCGTATAAGGTGTGAACAAGTCGCCTTTCTTTTTTTGCAATATGAAGAAGGGAACAAGCAAAGAGTGTCACAGAAGCGCTTACTGTAGAGAGTTTATACCGAAAGTCTCGTTTTTAACGGAGCCATTTTTTATTTCCTTAAATTGCCCGGCCGGATACGGATACGGCTATTTTTCAATAGTTTTGTATTCCACCTTATTCATTCGCTTGTATTCATACATTCTTTCATCGGCGATGCGAAGAATGTCGCTTGCTGATAGGGTGTTCTCAGCACTGACTTCGACGATGCCATAGCTGATGCGTCGGTCATAATTAAGTATTTCATGTCGGGGGCGGCACGCCAAACTGTTTCGCAGCATTTCCATCTGCTCAGCGGCTTTGCCCACGGCCCAGCCTTGTACCAGCAACATGAATTCATCCCCACCCAATCGGCAAAGAACGGATTCGTACGAAAAACCGCGCAGCACCTCGGCGACCTCCATAATATAATGATCGCCCTCGGCGTGGCCGAAGTGATCGTTTACATACTTGAGGTTGTCAATATCCACAAAGCAAAGCACGAATGACTTGCCGTCCGAAAGCCACTCGTCCAGTATCTTCATACCGTAGCGGCGATTGAACAACTGCGTCGATATATCCGTATATGCGGCGGCTTGCAGATTATACAAATGCTCCCTTTCGGTGCTTATATCGGTTAGCATAAAAGCAATGGCGCTTTTTCCATACCAGTTTAATGGGTGCATTTCCACAATAAAATACAGACGCCCATCACCATCTTGCATTTCAATCTCCGTTGAATATGGCTGTACGTTTTGCGTCATGGTTTTGGCTTGTTGTGCGATCCAATTTCGTATTTGCGGCCCGCATTCCGTGCGGATCAAAGCATTGACCGCCTGTTGATTCACATAAAGCCATTCAAAGGTTGCGTCGTCTATTACAATAACCCATTGATAAATTTTATCGGTAATTGCCTTTAATAGTCGATTGCTCTGTTCCAAGGCCGTTGCCTTCCGGCGCCCGTCTTCTATTTGCGCCAAAAGCGTCGCCCGCCGCTCTTCAAGCTGCGCCGTCATCGCGTTGAAAGCATCGGCAAACTCGCCCATGAAATCAACGCGTTGCCCGTAATCCCCCTTCGCAATTTGCTGTGCCTGCCATGTCAAATGCTTCAGTGCGGCATGAAGGGATTTTAGTGGGCTGGTCATTTCGTTGCTCGGCGGCGGCAGTTGTACCTCCAGCTTTCCCTTTGATAGCGCTTTTGCCAAAGTGTTCGTCTCCGTAACACACTCGACAAAATGGGTGAGTTCTTTTCCAAACGCATGAAATCCATCCGGCAGCTTTTGTAAATCCAAGAAAGCATGCTCGGGATCGTTTATCACATCGCTCAGATAATTTCGCAAAAGCTCAGCAGCGGATTTCATATCAGTTCACCTCGTTACCCATGGAGAAAGGGGAGCCCATGGCTTAAGGAACAAAAAGATTCTCTACTCGACCGTCCCACGGAAGCGGCACACTCTATCCCCGTTTGCCCAGCAATCAATCTCTTTTACGCAGTACCTTTTCCCGGTGTAAGCTTCAAGGATTCCGGCAATAAAGCCCTCATCATAATAACACACGGTTTCATTTGTTATGGGAAGCCCGCTACAGTCCAAATCTTCTCCGACGGTGAGAACGATCTCACCATCGGTCTCATCAAAATTCTCTATGCGAAGGAGGCCGATTTTTAGGTCTTTCAAGTTGCCTTGCAGGTTTGCCAAGAAGGCATCGAAATCCACCTGCAAATTCAGAACATGCTCTGCAAATTCGGTGCCGGCCAAATAGCCTGCTTGGCGAAAATGCTCATTTGCCGTTTCATCTCCGTATGCCTTGCTCAATACATCCAGCATGGTATACTGCATCAAGCGGTAGATGAGCACGGGCATTTCTTCCCCCAAATCCCCGCGACCCTTTTTGACATCGCCCAAGTTCTCCCACGCAAAGGCGTTGTGGTTTTTCTCCCGATGTAATGCGCGCGACACGATAGAAAACCTCCTGAATTCAACTCTCCCTATGCGCTTCTTTCAACTACAAAACGCTCGCGCAAGCGCGCAACTTTGGCCGGTTACTATCGCTATGGCCGGGGCGTCCGTTTTCAAAAGCGCAGCGGCCTGTGGCATTTAGCCGGGTATGCCGTCGCCGTCAACATCCGTAAAGTCGGGTGCGGGGCCGCCTTGTATATTAAGGTTGGTGGTGCCGTAAATTTCCCGTCCGGTCACGCCCTTTTCGTTGCGCTCGTGCTCCACGAGGCGGCTTAGGAATTTGCGCACGTCCTCAGGCTTTTTGATGTTCACAAGGTCGAGCACGCGGTTGCTTTGATCCGCGCAGTAAAGGTTAAGCGTACCAACACCGAAAATCTTCTGGCCAAGCGTACGCACCATTTTGATATCGAGCACCCTGTAAAGGAGAAGCTCGTCGGTTTCCGTACGGAAAAACCCCTTGCGCATGGTCAGGCGGGTGGGGCTGACCTCATACTTTGTAAAACTGATGGGCATTCCCAAAATGCGCTTGCGGTCATGCCAAACGACTTGTTCTTGCTCGTTGAATTCAGCGGTCTTTTTCATATAGCATACCCCTTTGTTATTTTCATAAATGTACACTTATTTATTAGTATAGCATAAATAGGCGGGCTGTGTGAGGCGTTTAAATTTGTGCGGCTTTTTGTATGCTCTCAGTCCGGCTCTGCTTCTAACATAGACGTGTCTCACAACGCGTTTTCAGGGCCTAGAGGCGCGGATGCCCGATAGGAGAATTTTAAAATGCTCCGTCGCTTGCGCTTTTAAATCGAAGTTCGGATAACGGATGCACCATTCGTAGGATAGCCCGCGAATGGCCATCACAAAGTGTTTGGTAAGCTCGTCCAAAGAGAGCGGGATGGCAAATTCTCCGCGCCTTTGCCCGCGGTCAAGAATGCTGCGGAACATGGCGTAAAGTTCCCTTGCATAGCCCTTTACGGCGTTTGTTTCAACGAAGGATGTAAGCTGCAAACTGTAAATGGTCGCCATGTTTTCATAGCCTATTTCGTCATTCAAAACGTCGGCGATTTTGCTGACAAATGCGAGCATGACTTCCGAAGCAGGCATGGTATCCGGTAGTACATCCAAAAACGAGCGGTACCCAAGATCCACAATTTTTACATGATCGGAAAGCAAAGATGCCCAAAGCGCATCCTTGGATTCAAAGTGAACGTAAAAAGTACCCTTGGATACGCCGGCTGCCTGCACAATGGAATCCACGGTCACATCGTGAAAATCGTTTTTTGCAAGAAGCATCTTCGCGCTGTTATAAAGCCGTTCCTTTGTTTCTGCGGCTTGCAGCTTTTTTTTGTTTGGTTTTTCCTCCATGGTCTATCGCCTCCGCTCCATTTATTGCGTGAAAAGACAAAGTGATACAAAACGTGCCTCTAGGCAAAACCGCCCGCAGCGGCAGAAAAAATACGCTAAATACCAACTTCAATTCTATTGTACAATAATTTTATAAGGGTGAATATGGCAAAAGATAAAAAGCAAGCCTGGGGGCTGAGCGTTTGCTGCTTTGCAAAAAAGATGCCGCAAACCCGCCCCGATCATGCAATTGCAATCGGCTTTGATCTGAAGACGGGCCTGTCTCATGCCATGGAAAAATCGGGCGGGTTATGCTATACTGAGGGATGGAACAATTTCTCAAAGGGTACACCGATCAGGAGGAGCGGAGATGATACGATTCGATTTTAGAGCAATTACCGTTACGGATTCCGCCGCCATGGCAGAACTGCTGCGATCAAGACAACTGCTTGAGTGCAGCACATTCCCATTTCTTCAAAACCGCTGCCTCAATACACAGTACATCGTGGATGTGCTTGAAAAGTTGTTTCGGAGCAACCGCGTCATAGGGACAGGTGCGTTTGTGAGCGGCAAAATGGTCGGCTATATTATGGGAGAAATCAAGGTTGACACATTTAGGGGTCGGCATGTATGGGTGCCTTATGAGGGGGTTGCGATTCGAGAGGATCAATCGCCCGAGCTAATCAGGACGCTCTATGCAAAGGTTGCTGATTCGTGGCTAAAGCAGGGCTGCTTTGTGCACTACGCGGTTGTACCTCTTGGAAATCAAGCATATTTTGAGGCTTTTCAACACCTGAGCTTTTTCATCCAGCAGGTACATGGCGTCATGAATACGGGGGAATATCGCCCCTTTGCCCAAGTGTCTGACGCAAAGGTTCGCATTGCCGACAAGGCGGACCGCAAGAAAATGGGGCAACTGTCCGGCATTATCCAATCGTATCAAAATGCAACGCCTACGTTTGAGCTTGTGCTGCCCGAAATGGCGGCGGACATAAAAGCGGGGTACGAAGGCACCGTGGAGGATGGCGATATGACGGTTCTGCTTGCGGAAAAGGACGGGGAAGTACTGGGTTTTCAAATATATGGGGCTGCCGACCCGGGCTTAATGTCGCCGGACGATAGCGCGGAACTCAATGTTGCCGGCACATGCGCCGGGCAAATGGGAACCGGGGTCGGAAAAAAGCTGATGAATGAAGGTTGCGCTCTTATGAGAGAGCGGGGTTTTCGTCATATTGTAGCGGACTGGCGGATTACCAACCTTGCCTCCTCCACCTTTTGGCCCAAGTGTGGCTTTAAACCGGTTGCTTACCGAATGGCCAGGCATATCGACAGCAATTGGGCATGGGCAAGTTTCGATGAAGCATACATCCGGTAATTTGCGCATCCGGATATAAGGTAAACTATATCGTTTGACTTATCTTACAACTCGTACGAGCAATTTGCTTGTGGCTCGGTGGTTTGCCGAATTTTGATAGAAACAACAGTTTGTAGAACCTTACAAAACCGCCTGCCGTCTTTCAGTGTCGGTAGGCGGTTTTTGCATGCTGTCCATTAAAAAGGAGCGTTACCATCCTTCTTCACACACCGAATTTAAAATTAGGTTCAATTCCTCATCCATGCGAGCGACGACGTCGTAGTTAAAGTCGTGCAAACACCAGTCGATGATTGAGCCGCGCACGAATTTGATGAGAAGTTCTGCAACGTAGTCCGGCTCCATGCCGCTTTTTAAAAGCCCAGCGCCCTTGGCCTCACGGGCATAATGAAGCACCCTGCGGTAATAATCGCGCCCCGGGTCGGCGGCGGATTTGTTTTTGTCGCCTAAAATGTTTTGGTAGTACTCGGTGATGAGCGTACCCGCCTCGTGAACGATGAAGGAGGTTTGTGTAATAAGCACGCGCTTCATCATGCGTACGGGGGAACCGTTACCATCGGGAAGCTGTTCGCCGAGCGTTGCGTCAAACAAAAGGAAGGAACGGTTCATAAGCTCCTGCTTGGAGGGGAAGTGGTGGTAAAAAGCGCCCACAGAAACGCCTGCCTCCCTGCAGATGTCATGTACAGAAGTGTTTTTCCAGCCCTTTTCGCGCGTAAGGCGCGTTGCGGCCCTTAAAATGCTTGTGGTGGTTTTGAGCGTGCGGTCGCTGTTCGATTGCATTTTACACCTGTCCTTTCAAGGCATGTATCTATTTTATACCGAACAATTCGGTTTTTCTATATTGACAATAAAATAACAATATGGTACTTTAAAAACAGAATGCAATTCGGTTTTTTATAAAACAAGCAACGTAAACAGAATATCGGAAAGCGAGGAACTTGCGGTGAAAACGGATGCTTTGGTACAAACGCTCGTAAACAGCTACGGGAGCTGGGTGGCAGGAGACTGTGAAAACAAGGCGGGCGGCACAGGCCGTATGACGAAGGAGCTTTACCCTTACGACGCCATGTTTTCCCCAATACGCGTCAACCGTGTTACCCTCAAAAACCGCCTTGTAATGGCGCCCATGGGCAACATCGACATGTGCGAGGAAACGGGACGGCCAAACGACAAGATGCTTCACTACTTCTTTGCGCGAGCAAAGGGCGGCGTGGGGCTTATCACTACCGGCCTCGTACCCATCAGCCACGGCATAGACCCCTCGGTTACGGAGCTTGGCGGGCTTTCGTATTTCCCGCGCATCGACAGAAGCCGTACCGTGTTTGCGGGCTGGCGCGACCTTGCGCAAGGCGTGCATTCCTATGGCAGCAAAATCTTTGTACAGCTCACCCCGGGACTTGGACGAGTGGGCAACCCGCAATGCCTCATCCACGAACTGAAATTCCCCGTATCGGCCTCGCTCAACCCCAATTTTTATATTCCTCAGATTCCGTGCCTCCGCCTAAGCGACGCAAAGCTGAAAAAGATCATAAAAAACGCGGGTCAAGCCACCGCAGATGCAAAAGCCATGGGTATCGACGGCGTGTATTTGCACGGGCATGAGGGGTATTTGCTTGAGCAGCTTACAAACCCTGCTTTTAACCGCCGCAAAATGGGCCGCTATGCGGATTGGCAGCGCTTTGGCATTGATCTTGTAAAGGAAATGCGAAGGCGCGGTGGCGACGAGTACCCCATCATGTACCGAATCGATCTTTCCCTTGCGCTCAATGAAACCTATGGCGAGGAGGGCATGAACAACCCTGCGCTTAAAAAGTTTAAAAACGGGCGCACCATTGACCAAACGCTTGAATACATGGCAAACCTCGTGAAGGCCGGGGTTGACATGTTTGACATAGACCTTGGCTGCTACGACAACTGGTGGCTGCCGCACCCGCCCGCAGGTATGCCCGCAGGCTGCTTCCTTG
This sequence comes from Bacillota bacterium, assembly GCA_023416895.1. GTDB lineage: Bacteria > Bacillota > Clostridia > Christensenellales > CAG-138 > UBA7707. The sequence continues at coordinate 7,300 of JAEZGQ010000035.1, forward strand.
AGGTATCGCGCGCGGCAAAGGAATACTTCAAAAAGCACAACGTCCGCTCGAATGCGGGCCTCGAAGTACCCATTGTTGCTGTGGGCAAGCTTGGCTATCCCGACATCGCCGAAAAGGCGCTGCGCGATGGGGATTGCGACATGGTTATGCTCGGCCGTCCGCTGCTTGCCGACCCCGAATGGCCCAACAAGGCCTACGCGGGCCGCGTGGAGGAAATTCGTCCTTGCATCGGCTGCCAGGAGGGTTGCATCAACGAATTTGTGGACGGCGGTCACCCGCAATGCGCGGTAAACCCGCGTATGGGTTTTGAACACCTCATCGAAGAACATCCTGCACCCGCACAAAAGAAAAAGCGCATTGCGGTGGTGGGTGCGGGGCCGGCGGGCATCGTGTTTTCTTCTATTGCGGCGCAGCGCGGGCATCAGGTGGAGCTCTATGAAAAAACGGATAAGCTCGGCGGCAAAATCGTGCCGGGTGGCATCCCAAAAATCAAATTTGAGGTAGAAAACTACCGCAACTATCTTGCGTGGGTTTTGGAAGACGCTAAAAAAACGGGCAACCTTAAC
>JAEZGQ010000049.1 GCA_023416895.1 Bacillota bacterium
TCCTCGCGCTCCTTCAAAAACTTTTTGACGGGCTTATAAATGATTGACCGCAAAACGATGAAGAACACCACGAGGTTGAGGATGTATATGATAAAATCGATTAGCTTAAATTCCATACAACGCCTCCTTGAGCGCCTTTTAGGCGCCCATCGTGAACATGATCATAAGAGCGGTCACGAAGCCGTAAATCGCGGTAGATTCCGTAAGCGCAAGGCCAAGGATGAGTACGGAGTTGATTTTGCCTGTTACCTCGGGCTGACGGGCGGTCGCTTCCGCTGCTTTGCCGGTTGCGATACCCATGCCGATGCCGGCACCCAAACCCGTGAGCACAGCGATACCTGCGCCGATGGCGATAAGACCTGTTCCTGTTTCCATAAACTTGTTTCCTCCAATCGTTTTCTATTGAATAGCGTTTTTATACTTTTTTAATGTTCGTTGCTACGCCTTCTGCCCGTGCGGCTTAGCATCGTGATGCTCCTCTTCCGGGTCCTCCACGGCTTCGCCGATGAAGGTGAGCGAAAGCGTTATGAAAATGTAAATTTGGATGCCCGGGTGGAAAGCGTTGAAGAACAGACCCGCCACCGCAGGAATGCCAACGCCAAACGCGCCAAGCGCCATGTAAAGAAGGTGCATGACGATCATGCCGCCGAGCATGTTGCCGAAAAGTCGGCAGGCAAGCGATATGGGAACAGCGATGTCGGACAAAAACTTAAACGGCGCAACGATGGCCATCGGCTGCGCAAGCTGTTTGAGCCTACCACCTACGCCTTTTTTGCGGATGCCATAGAAGTTGATGAGCACAAACGTAACAAGCGCCATCGAAGCCGTAACCGTAAGGTCGGCAATGGGTGGGCGGAGACTAACAAGCTCCACGAGCGCGCTCGTAACGAGCAGAATTCCCAGCGAAAGAAAATACGCGGTAAGGTTTTCGTTGACCATGCCGGTTTTTTCCTTTACGTAGCCGTCGAGCGTTTCGACCAAAATCTCAAGGATATTCTGCAGCCCTTTGGGTTGATCCGAAAACTTCGGTATCACAAAAATGCGAATCAAAACCGCCGCAACAATAACAAGAAGCGACGCGCAAAGGCTTATGAGAATGGAAGAATTGAAGTCGATTCCGAAAAGGGTTACACGCTCCGCATTGATAGAAACATGAAGTCCTTCGGATTTTTCTATAAACATTCCGAAGAATAAGCCGCTTGCTATCCATAGCGCGATCATGCCGATGTTGCGGAACTTTCCGCGTTTGCCTTTGATTTCCTTGTAATGCTCGTCCTCTTTTTCGACAGGCTTGATTTTGCTCATCTTGATGAACATAAACACGCCCAGCGCAACCAAAAGAACGATCACAGCGATGCGCCAAACCGATACGTCATGCATGATCGCCGGTTCCTCCCTCGTTGTTTTCCTTTTGTTTGTTTTCTTCTTCGATTTTCCTAAGTTTTGCGTTGTTCCTCGCGAACAGGATGACGGAGCCGACGATGAGCACAACCGTTATGCCCACGCCGCAGTAGAGGATTTCGCTGCGAAAGAACAGCACCGTCACAGCAAAAGCCGCAACCAGCACCGCCACCTTCGCCAGAACCAGCACGCCCACCGGAACGCGGGATTTGGGCTGAGAAATCGCCTGTACGACACGCATCAATAGGTAAAGCTCTAATCCGCCACACAGAAGACCGATGATTGTGCCCGCCATAGCACCCCTCCAAAGTTGGTACAGTTTGCGCTCTTAATTGTTATATCGAGTACTTTGAGTAGCAAATGAGTATCTCCATATTTTGTACTCCACTTTATTATTAAACACAATCGGCCATCAAAAATCAAGTTCTTTGGTACGTTTTCGCTTTTTTTGAGATATATTGCATGAAAAATGCCTGCCGTGTCAAGTGGCAGGCATAGCAATCAGCTTGTGTTTTTGTTATGCGACGCACATTTCGAGGCATCTCATAATGTCTTTTACGCTCGCAATGTCGTTTTCCTGTTCAATGATAACATCGAACTCCTCCTCTACGTTCAGCAGAAGCTCCGTCATATCAAGTGAACCGATGTTGAGTTGTGCGGCGGTAGATTCGGGAGTAATGAGTTCCTCGGGAATGCCAGTCGTCTGGTGAATGATCGCGCGAATTTTTTCAAAGTTGTCCATACATGATTCCTCCAAAAAACCGGTATAAAATAAATAATGCCGAAGCTTTGGCAAAAATGATATCCCTTAGTGTATGCGTTTGTGCGTCCAAAGTCAAGTTTATGCATGATATATGCCACGTTTCGTCAAAGTATAGTATTTCATAAAATAGTAGTGTACAATATATGGAAGTTATGTGAGGTGAAGTCTATGTCCGGCAAACGCCGCTCCCCAAAGTCCAAAGGTACGCTCTCGGCGATCGTATCAATCCTCGTTTTCCTGCTTCTTGTGTTCACCATATATCAGGCATCATCAGGCGGTGAAAGCTCTCCGGTTTCTTCCGTGCCATCTCCGACGCAAGAAGCGGCCGCTTCGCCTCGCCCATCTGAAGCATTGCCAACGCTTGGCGCGATGGACGTGTATATCATTGACGTAGGTCAGGGCGATTCCATCTTCCTACGCTCCCCGTCCGGCAAAACGATGCTCGTTGATGCGAGCGAAGCCGGTGATTTTGAGGCAATTGACGCCTTTTTAAAGGCGCAGGGCGTTACGAAGCTCGACGTTGTGGTTGCCACACACCCGCACAGCGACCACATCGGCGCCATGTACAAGGTAATCCGTGCTTACGAAATCGGCGCGTTTTACATGCCGGACGTTACGCATACCACCTCGACCTTTGAAAAAATGCTCGACGCGCTCGAGGAAAAAGATGTTTCCGTGAAGCGAGCAGAAGCGAGCGGAGAAACCTACCTTCCGTGGAGTGACGATGTGCGCGTGCGCATTCTTTCTCCCATCAAAGGAAGCAATGCGGAAGCGGACGACCTGAATGACTGGAGCGTTGTGATGCACATATCGTTTGGCAATTCCTCCATCCTTCTCACAGGGGATGCCGAAGGGCCTGCGGAAACGCAGATGCTCGAAGCCTACCCCGCTGAGGTTTTACGTGCAACGGTGCTTAAGGCAGGCCATCACGGTTCGAGCACCTCAAGCTCGGATGCCTTCTTGGACGCAGTGAACCCGGAGATCGCCGTAATCTCCTGCGGGGAGGGCAACGACTACGGCCACCCGCATACAGAAACGCTTGAACGCTACGCCACACGCGGCATGGTGGTTTACCGTACGGATCTAGGGGGTACGCTCCACCTTATTTTTAACGCGCAGGGCGTTTCGGTGGAAACGGAGAAATAATGCGATACGCGCATTCCCTTTTACACACCACAGTTCATGCAAAAAGCATCTCTTTTTGAGATGCTTTTTTGTTAAGTCATTGACTTTTTGCCGTATGCGTCTATTTGATGCCGCTTGCTACATGCCATATCTCCGAGGCGTACTGCTTCACTGCGCGGTCGCTTGAAAACTTGCCTGCGGCAACGGTATTCAAAAGGCACTTGCGGCCAAATGCCAAACTGTCGCGGTATTCGCGGTTTGCCCTGAGCTTGGCGTCGATGTACGGCAGCAGATCGAGCAAAATGTAGTAATGATCCGGCGCGTGCCAACTTGCCCCGTTGAGGATGGAGTCATACAACTCGCGGAAACTGCCCGTATTGCCGTCGCTGAACGTACCGTCCACAAGGGTATCCATCACGCGGCGGATGCGCGCGTCGTTTTCGTACAAAGCGCGCGGGCTGTAGGAGCTTTTTACGTGAGCAATGTCTTCCACGGTCGCGCCGAAAATATAGTTGTTGTCTTTTCCTGCCTGCTCCACGATCTCGATGTTTGCGCCGTCGTACGTGCCAAGCGTAACGGTGCCATTGAGCATGAACTTCATGTTGCCCGTGCCGCTTGCTTCGGTGCCCGCGGGTGAAATCTGCTCGGAAACATCCGCCGCAGGGATGATGTGCTCGGCATACGAGCAGTTGTAGTTTTGTACAAACACCACACGGAGCTTATCCTGCATGTCGGGGTCGTTGTTTACAAGCTTCGCCACTTCGTTGACATACTTGATAACGCTCTTCGCGCGGATGTAGCCGGGCGCGGCCTTCGCGCCGAAGATGAATGCTGTGGGCGTAAAGCCGTGCAGCGTGCCGTTTTTGAGCGCAAAGTAAATATCCACAACGGAAAAAGCGTTCAAAAGCTGACGTTTGTATTCGTGCATACGCTTTACTTGCACGTCAAACAGGAACGAAGGCGGAATGGATACCCCTTCTTTTTCCTTGATAACAGCGGAAAGCTGTTTCTTTTTAATGTGCTTGATCTCGTTGAAGCGGCGCACGGCGTCCTCATCAATGTGCTCGCGGAACTTCGCGATTTCATTGAGGTCTGTCAAAAAGCCGTCGCCTATTTTGTCCGCAAGAAACTCCGTGAGTTCGGGGTTGCAAAGCCCAAGCCACCTACGCTGGGTGATGCCGTTGGTGATGTTGCGGAAGCGTTCCGGATATACGGCATACCAATCCTTGAACACATCGTTTTTCAAAATTTCCGTATGGATCTTCGCCACGCCGTTCACATAGGTGCAAACATAGCAAGCAAGGCGTGCCATGTGGATTTGCCCGCCGGAGATGATGCTCATGCGCTCCATGTGTTCGCCGTCGATGCACGCGCGGCAAAGTTCGCCACGAAGCGCCTCGTTGATTCTTACGATGATGGCGCCGATTTCCGGTATAACGCTGTTGAGAAGCTCCACATCCCACTTTTCGAGCGCTTCGCCCATGATGGTATGGTTGGTGTAGTTAAAGCTCTCGCGCGCCACGTCGAGCGCAGCTTCAAAACTCATCCCTTCCTTCATCAAAAGCCTGATAAGCTCGGGAATGGAAACGGCGGGATGCGTATCGTTGAGCTGAATGGCGCAATGGGCCGCAAACGCGGAAAAATCCCTGCCACGCACGCGCACATAGCGGCGAATGATGTCCTGAAGCGACGCGCTTGAAAGGAAGTACTGCTGTTTCAGCCTTAATTTTTTGCCCGCATCGGTGCTATCGTTGGGGTAAAGGACGCGCGTAATGTCTTCCACGGAATTTTTGGCGGCAATGGCGCGGTCGTACTCCTGATCGTTAAACAAAGCGAAGTCGAACTCCTCAATGGGTTCGCTCTGCCACAGGCGAAGCGTGCCGATGTTGCGCGTTTTGTAGCCGATGATGGGCATATCGTAGGGCACGGCAAGCACTTTTTGATCGGCAAATTCCACAGTGATGGTTTTGTCGTCGCGCCTCCTGCTCCACGGATCGCCGAAGCGCTGCCAGTCATCCGCCTTTTCCACCTGAAAGCCATCCACAAGATACTGCTTGAAAAGACCGAACTTATAACGAAGCCCATAACCTTCAAGCGGGATATCGCAGGTGGCAGCACTGTCGAGATAACAAGCCGCAAGCCGCCCCAGGCCGCCGTTGCCGA
>JAEZGQ010000079.1 GCA_023416895.1 Bacillota bacterium
TATCCGCAGGCCTTGCCCAGCACGCCATGAACGTGATCAAGGGCGAGAGCGAGCTTGCCGATATGGACGATATCGCAAAAGCCTACCAGGTATTCTCCCCCAAGGCTGAGTGGAACGGATCCAGCTACACCAACGCTGAAACCGGCGTGAAGTCCGAAAACACCTTCCTGGTCTATCAGGATACCTACATCATGGGTAACCCTGGTCGCTACATGGGTACCCCGCAGATCGAAGTTCCCGAGAAGTACTTCACAATCAAATAATTCTTGTACAAACGGTTCCTTGCAAAATGAGGGGGAGGTATCAATCCTCCCCCCCACTTGTTTATAAGTTGGGGTGTGGCTATGTTAAAGAACAATTCTCCCTTGCTGGAGATGCGAAACATCAAAAAGGACTTTCAGGGCAATCAGGTCTTGACCGATATTAACCTCACGCTCAACGAAGGCGAGGTACTCGGTCTTGTCGGCGAAAACGGAGCCGGCAAAAGCACCTTGATGAAGATCCTTTTCGGAATGGATGTTATTAAGGAAACCGGCGGGTATGAAGGCGAAATTCTCGTAAACGGCGTAAAGGCTGAGTTTGCCACGCCGTTTGACGCGCTTGCGGCAGGCATCGGTATGGTGCACCAAGAGTTTTCATTGATCCCCGGGTTTACCACCACGGAGAACATTTTGCTTAACCGCGAGCCGAAAAAGAGAAATGTGATTTCGGAAATTTTTGGCGAGCGGCTCAATACCCTTGATTACAATGAAATGACCGGCCGTGCCGAACATGCCATTGAAAAAATGGGCGTCAAGATCGATGCGAATATGGTCATCAGCGATATGCCGGTAGGGCACAAGCAATTTACCGAAATCGCACGAGAACTCAGCAAAGAGCAGCTCAAGATTCTCATTCTTGACGAGCCGACTGCCGTATTGACGGAAAAGGAAGCGGAAGCGCTCATCAGTTCCATACGGGGCATGGCATCCAGGGGCATTGCCGTTATTTTTATCACGCATAGGCTGCATGAGATCTTAACCGTGTGCGATAAGGTCGTGGTCATGCGCGACGGTTATGTGGTGAAAGACGTTCCCGCAAGAGAAACCAACGTCGCTGAGATCACAAAATGGATGGTCGGCAGAAGCGTAAACAGCTCCGCCGCAAAAGATAGTACCGCTGACGAGAATGCCAAGGTCATCATGTCCATCCGCAAGCTGTGGGTGGATATGCCCGGCGAAACGGTGCGCAACGTAAGCATTGATGTGAGAGAGGGAGAAATCCTCGGCATCGGCGGGCTTGCGGGGCAAGGCAAACTCGGCATTCCAAACGGCATCATGGGGCTATATGAGGCGGGCGGCACGGTGGAGCTTGAAGGAAAAGAGATCGAGCTGAACAACCCCAGAAAGTGCCTGGATGCTTCCATCGCGTTTGTTTCGGAAGACAGAAGAGGCGTTGGATTGCTGCTCGACGAAACGCTGGAGTGGAACATCGCTTTCCCCGCCATGCAGATACAAAACAAATTCCTCAAAAACTTACTGGGCGGGCTTGTTAAGTGGAGGGATGAAAAAGCCATTCACAAAGTGACGCAGAAATACATCGACGAGCTTGCGATTAAGTGCACCAGCTCCAAGCAGCAGGCAAAAGAGCTTTCGGGCGGCAATCAGCAGAAGATATGCCTTGCTAAGGCGTTTGCGCTGGAACCCAAGTTCCTTTTCGTATCTGAACCCACGAGGGGCATCGACGTTGGCGCAAAATCGCTTGTGTTAAATGCGCTGAAAAAGCTGAACAAAGAAAAAGGGGTCACGATCGTGATGGTTTCCTCCGAGCTTGAGGAGCTTAGGCAAACCTGCGACAGGATCGCTATCGTCTCCGGCGGCAAAATCGCCGGCATCCTGCCGGCAACCGATTCATCGGAAGACTTCGGTCTGCTGATGGTGAGTCAGGTCAAGTAAGGGGGACAGCATGAACAAAACAGGAAACGAAGTATTAGAACTAAATAACAAGGGTAAAATCAGCGAATTTCTTGACAGATTCGGTTTGCCAAGGCTGATTATTGCCGGGTTCCTTTTGCTGCTCTTCGTTACGGCGCCGTTTGTCGGGGCGGATTTTACGATGCAGCTCACCAATACCATCAACCGCTTTAGTTGGAATGCAATTCTCGTATTGGCCATGGTCCCCATGATCCACTCCGGGTGCGGGCTGAACTTCGGCCTGCCGCTGGGCATCGTATCGGGGCTTCTCGGCGCGACGCTTTCCATTGAGCTTGGCTTCACGGGCGTTATGAGCTTTGTGATGGCGGTAGCTATAGCAACGCCCTTCGCGCTGATCTTCGGCTCGGGTTACGGATGGCTTTTGAACAAAATCAAGGGCGGCGAAATGATGATCGCCACGTACGTCGGGTTTTCTTCCGTATCTTTGATGTGCATAATGTGGCTTTTGCTGCCGTATCGCGCTCCTACCATGGTTTGGGGGCTTGCAGGCAAGGGGCTTCGCACCACGATCTCGCTCGAAGGCTTTTACGATAAGGTTCTGGCCAACTTCCTGCAGATCAACATCGGCAAGCTGTCCATCCCAACGGGCGCGCTTTTGCTGTTTGCCCTGCTGGCGTTTTTGATGTGGGCGTTTCTGCACACCAAAACCGGCACCGCCATGACGGCAGTCGGCTCCAACCCGACGTTCGCCAAAGCGGCAGGCATCAAAATCGACAAGGTGAGAACGCTCTCGGTTGTGATGTCCACATGGCTTGCGGCAATCGGCATTTTGGTGTATGAGCAGGGCTTCGGTTTCATTCAGCTGTATACGGCTCCGTTCTTTATGGCGCTTCCCGCAGTTTCGGCGATCCTCATCGGCGGCGCCTCGGTGAACAAGGCATCCATCCCTAATGTGATCATCGGAACATTCCTGTTCCAGGGCCTCGTAACAATGACCCCTACGGTCATGAATTCCGCGATCCATATGGACATGAGCGAGGTCATCAGGCAGATCGTATCCAACGGTATGATCCTCTACGCTCTGACCAGAAAGACGGTGAGGTCAAGATGATGAACAAGAACGAACAAAAAATCAGCATCGGCAAAAAGATCGGCGGCTTTATTCGCAGCAACCCCGTGCCGATGATGTTTGTGCTGATCTGTGCCGTTTGCATCCCGATCTCCGGGTTTTCGGCCGGCTATCTGTTGAATGAGATCATCACCAGAATGGGAAGAAACATCTTCCTAATCCTCAGCCTTTTGATCCCGATTATGGCGGGCATGGGGCTCAACTTCGGCATGACGCTCGGTGCAATGGCTGGCGAAATCGGGCTTATTTTGGTTGCCGACTGGCAGATTTGGGGCATCCCGGGCATAATCCTTGCCATGATCATTTCAATACCGCTCTCCATCGGTTTGGGCATCCTTTGTGGAAATCTTCTCAACCGCGCAAAGGGCAGGGAAATGGTTACAAGCTTAATCATCAGCTACTTCATGAACGGTCTGTACCAGTTGGTCGTGCTTTATATGATGGGCTCGATTATCCCCATCAAGCACTACTCCATTATGCTGCCCCGCGGCTACGGCATACGAAACACCGTAAGCCTTTTGAACATGCGGCAAAGCCTCGATAACCTGCTTGCGATCAACATCGGCAACGTGAAAATCCCGGTACTCACCTTCCTCATCATTGCTGCGCTGTGCTTTTTCATCATATGGTTCAGAAAAACAAAGCTCGGCCAGGATATGAGGGCAGTCGGCCAGGATATGGACGTTGCCCGCGACGCAGGCATCAATGTGGACAAAACGAGAATCATCTCCATCGTCATGTCCACGGTATTTGCCGGTTTTGGCATGATCATTTATTTGCAGAACATCGGCAACATGCCCACCTACAGCGCCCATTCACAAATCGGCATGTTCTGCATAGCGGCGCTTTTGATCGGCGGTGCGTCGGTCGAAAAAGCATCCATCGGCAATGTGTTTTTAGGCGTAATCCTGTTCCATTTGATGTTCATCGTGGCGCCAAAAACAGGTGCTGTAATCACGGGGGATTCCATGATCGGCGAATACTTCCGTGTATTTGTTTCCTACGGCGTTATTACGGTCGCACTGATCATGTATGAAACGAAAAAGCGCAAGGCCAAGGCAAAGGCGGGACAACAGCTTGAACTGGCGCAGGCGGGGGAGGATAGACAATGAACGCAAAACGCAAATTCCTGTTTCGGGCAGGCGCGGTAGCACTTCTTCTCCTCATTGCAGGAGCCATGCTCATTGTTGGCAGAGGGCACACTGTATTCTTCGACAACAAGACCATCGAATACAACGGGCAGACCTATGCCGCTCCCTATAAGGTCGTGGTAATCGTAGATGGTGAACAGGCAGCGAAGCTTTACGAAAAAGAGCGAGGCAATGCGATCTGCATCGGCCAAAAGTTTACTATGTCCCTTGAGGTTACCGAGGTCAAAGGCGGCAATGAGGAAACCTCTACCTTAACGTTTGATCTGCCGTACAACATGGATGGCATCATCTTTAACTTGCCTGCTTTGCTGGCGGGGCTTCCCGAAGAGGCGTATCTTTCCGAATTCATATCTGCACCCGTCGAAACGGAAGAGGAAGAGGTTGTCCCCGATGACCTCACGCTGCCCGAGGACATGACGAACCCCGGATAAAGCCGAAACCGGCGCATAAAAGAGATGCCCGCGTGAAGCGGTAACAAACAAAATTATGCCTGCAGCAGATTTGGCCGTTTTTTCGGACTGCCGACTGTTGCAGGCGTTTTATTCAGCAGTGAAGGAGGTTGCTGCGGAATTTTTCGGAAAGGTCAGCGCCCTTGAGCAAAATGCAACACATCAAACGAAAAAAGAATAAGGGTCATACCAACCTCAAAAAGGGCCTGCCTTTCGAGCAGGCCCATATACTTGTTAGAATATGAACCCGAAGCGGCGCCTGCAACAGCGCCTGCAACAACACCTGCAGCGGCGCCTACAGCGTCTGCGGCATTCCTCGTTGTTGCATCTATCTTCGCACCTGTCGAAACACCTATCTTCGCATCTGTCGATGCATCTCTCTTCGCGTTCATTGCCCAGATTCCCAAAGCAACACATATCCGTTCCACCTTTCGTAGTGTTTTACCGAAAGATATCGGCCATTATAGTATATGTGGTGGTTCACAATTGTGTTCTTTGGGCTATTCTTGGTAGATGTATGGAGTCACAACGAAGGGGCGAGAACCCCCTAGGAAATGGGATGCCACGCACGGGAAGACCTCACAGGTCTTCCCAGACTGTCGAAAAAGCCCTGGTGGGTTGGGGGGCCGTAGCCCCCAGAGGCTTCCACCCGCCGCCAGCGACTTGTGCGGTGGCGGCGGAAGCCCTTGCGTTGCAAGGGTTTCACCGACCGAGAGGTACGAACAGGTGCCTTCTGCAAACTCAAAAAAGTGCAAAATGCACTTTTTTGACACGTTGAGAAGACCTCATAGGTCTTCCCAGTCACCCGCGGGCATGTCGTTTTCAATGTTGTCTCGTGCGAGATCGTTGTCGATTACCGGGTATGCATCGGAGATAGGCCTGTCAATGGTTCCATCAACGATAAGCTGTTTTTTTCTTGGCCGCATAACAATCACCTCGGGCTTAGAATGCCCGAAACGAGAACGGAAAAGTCATGAATGTGGTTTCTTGCTATGCAAACCACACTTAGCCGAACGAGAAACGGGCGAAAAAACCCGCAACCGAAGGGAGCTTTCTAAAAATCGCGTCAGGGCCGGAACTCAGAACACAAACAACCGTATGGTTCTGATCCCGGCCCTTTTTGTAGTGCAAAATGCCTAAATTTTCGGATATAAGCCATTTTTTCAGAGACACATGATCTGCCGCCGTGTATCAGCTCAGCAGCCTTATAAAATGATTGGCCTCTCTCAATACGTGGTCGGCCAAAAGAGGTAGGATGACAGAACGTATCTTGCACGCTTCTATGCCCGTAACACCCGCCGTCTTAAACTCCTTGAATTTTAAGGTTTCTTCCAAGGAATTGTTTGCAAGTGTGCTATCCTGTGCGGCGCGGCTGCTTTCCAAAAGGCGGGCGTAGTCCTTGGCAAAAGAATCCGCCGTATTGATCAGTTCATCCTCCGTGGGGTCGAGAAGCCCGCGTATGAACATTGCGTGCTCCATCATGATCTGGTTCCAAAACTGTTCGAATTGCCCCATTTCCTGCGGGTCCATGTCGCCGTTTGTTTCAAGCGTGGAGATGTATTCTCTGTACTGCTTTGCCTCGCGGATGATGTGCTCAAGAAGAAGCGGATAGTTCGTGGTAAACATGTGGCAGCTTAAAACGCGGGACAAAGCCTGCTCCTTCAGTGAGATCAACCCGTCCAAAAGCCGCAGCGCCGTTTGGTTGAGCACGCGCACCTGCTGGATAAGCACGGGGTTCCAAACGATTGAGGAGCCGGGGCGCAGGCGTTCCTGGCGGGCGGTAAGGTTTTCGTTGATGATGATTCCGGTGAAGTTCTGCGTCTGCCGCTCCGCCAATGCGGTGAACTGCGTGACCACCTCGCCGGAGCTCAAAACCTCCTGCCGCACGACGCCGTCGGCAAGGATTGTGGCTTGAGATAGCAGTTCCTCAAACCTCTGCTTGTATTGCTCCGCCTCGCGGACAAAGGCGGCGTTTACGGGCGTAAAGCCCGCCATGAGAAACAGGGAATGCTCTTTCATGATGCGCGCAAAAAACAAATGTAGCTCCAGGGAAAGTATACTGTACCGTTCGCTAAACTGCATGGGCGTTTCTCCTTTTGGCCATATGGGGCAATGGATTGCCTCTTTTTTATACAACATACTATGCGGTGCGGCATAAGCGCGTGTAGCTTCATCCCGCAAACGGCAAAAGCATAAGTTCCCCCAAAAATCAAAACGGCTCTGTCAAAGCAGAGCCGTAAGTAGGCGCTATGGTCTCCGTGGATATCTTGGTGGGCCCGGAGGACCATGGGGAGGTCCCGGCGGTCTCGGAGGTCTGTGTGGAGGGAAAGGCGGCCCCGGTGGTCTGGGGGGACGCTGGTGCGGGCAAAGCCACGGGAAAAACCAACATAAAATGTTCCTTCTCGGCATAAAATCACCTCCTTCTATGGCATTTTATGCGAATCAACTGCAAAGTGAGAGAAAACAGATGAAAGAATACTTGGCGAAAATGAAACAAAAAAATCCTGCTGTACACGGGTTTGTGCAAGCAGGTATATGCGAAATCATCGTTATGCTGCAGCGATAGCGGGGAAGGAAGTGCTAAAGGGCATTTTGTGCCGCGCCAAAGCAAGGCTTGAACGCTGCGAAGCGCCCGCTTGTATCGTCTCTGAAGCCGAACATACTTGGTCAGAGGCGCGGGCGCTTATCGTAAGGCTGGTTTTGCCAGCTCGACGGTTCTCACTATCAACATATGCGCTTGCACAAATAACGTGAAATAGACGCCACCCACCATCTGCACCGAAAAATTTATAATCGGCAGCTGGCGGGTGGCAAAAAGCGGCGGGACTTTACCCGCAAGCTTCGGTAACAGTATCGTCCGATATCACAGGGAGTATTCACGAAAAAGGAGGAGGCCGGGCCGGCGCTCGAACTAAGCAAGGGCGCAGCGCGGCGTTTCAACGCGACTTGAAGGCTTGCTCCTGCTTTCCATTCTCTCCAAGCGGAAGCATGACCTTTAGGGTAAAAAGCCCATCCTTTGCCTCAAAGGAGCAGTAGCCGCCGTGCTTTTCCACAATCAGCTGAATGCTTTTGACGCCGAAACCATGCTTTTCGCGGGAAGCTTCCGGCAACCCGTCGCGCATGGTAATGGTTCCGGAATAGGGGTTGCTGATGTAAATAAGAAGCTTGTCCTTGTGCGGTTGGCAATTGACGCGAACCGTTTTGTTTTGGCTTTCATATGCTTGTGCGGCGGCAAACACAGCGTTTTCCAAACCGTTTGAGAGCAGCGCGCAAAGCTCCGTATCCAAAAGCGGTAGAGCGGCGGGAATGTTGGCCTTTGCGCTTAGGGTTATGCCATGCTGCTTTGCCTTTGCGTCAAAGGAGGTCAGAATCAAATTGACGGCGTTGTTTTCGCAGTATTGCGTCGGGACGATTTTGTCAATGTCGGCTTGCGTTTGCTGAATGTATTCAGTTGCCTTGTCTAGCTCGCCTGCCGAAAGATAGCCACCGAGAAGGGCAAGATGGTGGCGCATGTCGTGGCGATAAATCGCGGTTTGCCGCTCTACCTGCTGCAAGGCGAGAATTTTGTTTTTTGCCTGTTCCGATTGCCCTGCAAGCATGGCGTTGTCCATTTCCAATTGGTTGCGCCGCTGCATTTCCTCGTGATAAACAGCCACAAATGCCACATAAAAAAGCGCCATGACCGTGGGGAGAAATTCGCTGATCATTCGAATGCCAGTATACAAGGCGTCGGTATAAACGGTGGTAGCGTAATCAAACAAATAATAAAACAAGGGGAGGCCGCCAAACAAGAGCAGCGACCTTTTGGAGTAGGTCATTGCGCGATAGGCTGACATCGTGAAATACCGGTACAAAAAGAAGTACAACGGTGTGATGGAAAGCAAATAGCATGTTTGATAGGCCAACGTCGTGCCGAACACGTAGAGCGCGATCGTGCCGATCCATCGGGGAAGCTGGCAGCAGAAATACGCTGTTAAAACGCTGACGAGCGCCACGCCCCACGGCTTTTTTAGCACAAACACCAGCAAGAGAAACAGCGGGAGATGCGAAATCAGAGGGTAGAGCTTTTTGGTATTTGCAAGCCCCCAAAGGGCATAGCATATCAACTGCACCGTCAAAACGCCAACACAAAACACCGCTAACTTGCGCCATTCC
>JAEZGQ010000122.1 GCA_023416895.1 Bacillota bacterium
GGGCTTTTGATGAGCGTCCTCAAACCGTCCGATTGTTTCGGCGCGGCAACCATGTTTTTAAGCGGTGCCGAGGCCGCCACACAGGTGCGTACGCGACGCGGCTGCAAGGTTTTGTTTTTCCAAGAAGAATGGCTTAAAACCCTCATGCGCGAAAACTTCGCGTTTGCGGAGCGCTACATCGCCTACCTCACCGAGCGCGTGCATTTTCTCACCGACCGCATCGAGAGCATCGCCTCGCCGACGGCGGCGGAAAAGCTTTATAGCCACCTCGCGCAAAGCGCGCAAAACGGCATCGTTCGCCTGCCGCACGGCATGCGCGCGCTCGCCGGCACGCTTAGCATCAGCCGCGCCTCGCTCTACCGCGTTATGGATGAGCTTGAAGAGCAGGGCAAAATAAAACGCGAGGGAAATACCATCTATTTATTGTAAGGGGGTTCACCGATGTTCAAAAAAATGACCGTCGCGGTTCTGGCCGCGCTCCTTCTCGCAGGCAGTTTGCTCGGTTGCGCCGCGCAAACGGACAATACCGCCATTCGCATTGCCGCGCTCAAAGGCCCCACGGGCATGGGCCTTGTGGCGCTGATGGGACAGGAATACCAAAGCCTTTATAACATTACTCTTTCCGGCGCGCCCGACGAGGTGAGCGCAAGCTTCATTTCCGGCGAAACGGATGTTGCCGCCGTACCCATCAACCTCGCTTCTGTGCTTTACAACAAGCTTCAGGGCGAGGCGGTGATGATCGCGGTGAACACGCTCGGCGTGCTCTATGTGCTTGAAAACGGCGAAACCGTAAACAGCATTGCCGATTTGAGCGGCAAAACACTTTACGCCACCGGACAAGGCTCCACGCCGGAATACATCCTTTCCTATCTGCTTGAGAAAAACGGCCTTTCCGATGTAACGGTGGAATACAAGGCCGAGCACAGCGAGCTTGCAACCCTTATGGCATCGGGAGAGGCAACGCTTGGCATGCTTCCCGAGCCCAACGTTTCCGCCGTTATGGCGCAGAACGAAAACGTGCGCATTGCGCTCGACCTTACCGCCGAGTGGGAAAAGGTAAGCGACACGCCGCTCGTGCAGGGCTGCCTTGTTGTGAGAAAGGCGTTTTTAACCGAGCACGAAGCCGCCGTAACGCGCTTTTTGAAGGACTACGCCGCCTCCGTTGCCTACGTGAACGACCATCATCAGGAAGCCGCCGCGCTCATGGAGCAGTACGGCATTCTCCCCTCCGCCGCCGTGGCGCAAAAGGCCATCTCCAACTCGAACATCGTATGCCTTACGGGCGACGAAATGAAAGCCGCTTCGTCGGCCATGCTTCAAGTGCTTTTTGACTTCAACCCCAAGAGCGTGGGCGGCGCGTTGCCCGACGACACGCTTTATTACACCGCCAAATGAAGCGCGCACGGAATTTTTTAAAAAAAGCGGGCATCGCGCTTTTGTACCTTGCTGTTTGGCAGCTAATTTCACTGGCGAAGGGAAACGAGTTTTTGCTCCCTTCGCCCGTTTCCACGTTCAAAAGCCTTGTTTCGCTCATGGGAACCGCTACCTTTTATTGGAGTGTTCTATCGAGCCTTGCGCGCGTTGCGGGCGGGTTCGTGCTCGGCACAGTTTTCGGCACGTTTCTTGGGCTTCTTACCGGATTTTCTAAGGTCGCGGGCGAGCTGTTAAGCCCGCTCAAGGGAATTCTCAAAGCCACGCCCGTTGCATCGTTCATCATTTTGGTGCTTTTGTGGCTGAACAAGAGCGTTGCGCCGCTCGTGGCGATGTTTGTTATGGTGACGCCGCTCATTTGGGCGAGCGTGGACGCGGGCGTTCGTGCAACCGACAAAAACCTTTTGGAAACGGCGCGCCTTTTCAAGCTCCCCCGTCATAAAACGCTTCTCAACATTTACCTGCCCTCGCTTTTGCCGCAGTACCTTGCCTCCTGCACCACGGCGCTTGGGTTTGCTTGGAAGGCCGGCATTGCTGCGGAGGTGATTGCGCAGCCCGCACAATCCATCGGCCGTGGGCTTTACGAAAGCAAAATCTACATCGAAACGCCGGAGCTTTTCGCGTGGACGCTGGTGGTCATTTTGTTGAGCATGGCGTTTGAACAGCTTGTTGCCGCGCTTTTGGGGAGGATACGCGCATGATCCTTCTACATGACGTCTGCTGTGCTTACGACGGAAAAACCGTGCTGCAAAACCTTACCCTCGCGCTTCCGAAAGGCGGCACCGTGGCGCTCACGGGGCCATCCGGCACGGGCAAGACCACGCTTTTAAAGCTGCTCGCAGGGCTTATCACACCCGTTTCGGGCCATATTGAGGGCTTGGGCGGCAAGCGTGTTTCCATGGTGTTTCAAGAAGACAGGCTTCTCCCCTGGCGAACCGCGTTTGAAAACGTTGCGCTTTTTTGCGATGACGAAATGCTTGCACGGGAAACGCTTGTAAGGCTAGAACTATCGGACGCGCTCGACAAGCGCCCATCGGAGCTTTCGGGCGGCATGCAGCGGCGCGTGGCGCTCGCGCGGGCGCTTTGCTACGGCGGGGATATTTTGCTTCTCGACGAGCCGTTCAAGGGGCTTGACGATGCGCTCAAGATTCGCGTCGCCAAACAGGTAAAAGGCGCGTTCCCCCTTACGGTGCTCGCCACGCACGACATGGCGGAGGCGGGGCTACTGGGTGCGGTGCAACGCGTGGAGCTATAAAAAGAACGCTGTCCGCAAGAATTCAAAAATGAGGCGCATGCTCTTTATAAAGGGCATGCGCTTTTTCTTGCAGAAAAACAAAACCCAGGATATATAAAATCGTACTTTTACGGATTCCCCGTTTAACGCAAGGCGCAAAGCGGCATTGTTTGAGAATTTTCTTGAGCGGCAAAACTGCCGTCATTTTTCACCGCTGTTTTCTGTTATATAAAAGAGCCATCTTGTTCTGCTGGCAACTCTTTGAACATTCCCCCCATCCCATCTTTTGCTTGGAGGAAATTTATGCGCCAAAACATCAAGGCCTTTTTGATCGCGCTGCTCATTCCCCTGCTTTTTTTTAGCGGTTGCGGCACGCCACAGGATACGCCTATCACGACGCCTTCCGTGACGGATTCCTTAACGGAGGAATCGTTTTTGGAGGCAGTTGACGAGTTTTCGAGCAATTATGGAGATACCGTCTTTGACGAACTATCCTCCCCGCCCCCGGCCTATACAGAAGCGGAGTTGGCGGAAATGACGGAGGCAGAAAGGCTGATTGCTACCATTCCGTATGAGCAAAACCTTGCGTACGACGAGGCATACTGCTGTAGGCTAGAATCGGACGGTTCACTTGTGCTTATCATGGGCATCGGGCAGGTCGATACGGTGGAAAAGGTAAAATATCTTTTTCCGAATGTCGAGATACGTGAGCAGATCGGTGACTACCGGCTGACAGAGCTCAACATAAACGGCAACTGCTATTACAATGCTTGTATGCCCGTTGTGGAGCACAACAGCACATTTCAAGAGGGTGAACGGTACCATGTCGAGCTGCCCGCGCCCGGACTGGAGCTGGGGATCATAAACCTTCAATATGAAAATGGGGAGATAGCGCAGTACATCTCAATATTACTCCTCGGCAGCCCCCACGGAGAAAGGCTTAGCAAATACAAAGAAGGCACTGCCGAACTGGGCAGTGAGTTTGAACGGTATTATGTGCGCTTTACTGCCGAAATGAATGATGCCGGCTACAACGGCGCGGTGTATGCAGGTGAGAGCGCGGGCTTCGTGAGTTTGTACAGCTTCAAGCCGGGCACCTACTTTAGTGCCCTTTACGACGCAAACGAATTTGCCTCGCTACTGCGCGAGTTTGACCTGCCCTCCATGCTTGCCGGGGCGCAAAAGGCGAACGGATAAGCGCTTGCGATAGAAATGTTTGCAGCTCCTTTGGACGACACAGAACCGCGTGGGGCATATTTCTTCAAAAACCAAAGGCTTCCGCATTGATTTTGTGATAAAATCGAAACGGAAGTTTTTTGTTTGGGAAAAAGCACTCGGAGCAGACCGTCAAAAATCCCCTTCGGGGGTTCGGGGGCCATAGCCCCCGGAAGCTTTCAACCGCCGCCGGCGACATGCGCGGTGGCGGCGGAAGGCCTTGCGAAGCAAGGCTTTCTTCTCAGGAAGCGCCGACCGTGCGAAACGCACAGGCTTTTCCTGCAATCCTCGAAAAAGTATCGCCAGATACTTTTTCGACTAGGAGGCCGTTATGGACGATACGCCAAGGTTTGTGATGATCGACGAGCCGTTTTTGTGCCGCGTTTGCGGCTTTGAAGTGAAGCCGCTCGGGTACACCGCGCGCGACCACTGCCCGTGCTGCCTTTGCTCGCTGCATGTGGATAATTTGCCCGGCGACCGTGCCAACGAATGCGGCGGCGTACTGCGGCCCGTGGGCGTAGAAATGCAGCGGGGCGAATACAAAATCGTATACCGCTGCGAAAACTGCGGCGAAACCAAGCGCAACAAGGCCGCATCCGACGACGATATGAACCTGATCATACGCTTGAGCGCAAACCCGGTCAGGCGGTAGTCAAAAAAGTGCCGAAACGCACTTTTCAAAGTTGTACGCCTTGCCTAAATGCTTTGCACTTCCGTGCGGCAAAGCGTGAAGCGTACAAAAGCCTGCGGCTTCTATTCGTTTTGACGCACAGGTCGTCAAAGGGATTACAGTCAAGGGGTACGCCCTTAACAAACCCTAAATTTATTAGTCAAACGAAAAAGCCATCGGCAAAGTTTTCAAAACCTTACCGATGGCTTTCTTTCTACTACTTCTTATGCTTTAGCCCATCAATTTTACGCCCGAGCTTGTGCCAAGGCGCGTTGCACCAGCATCGAGCATTTTTTGCGCATCCTCGCGCGTACGAACGCCGCCGGAGGCCTTTACGCCCATTTCCGCGCCAACGGTTTTGCGCATGAGTGCAACATCCTCAGCCGTTGCGCCGCCCGTTGAAAAGCCGGTGCTAGTTTTTACATATTCCGCCCCCGCGCGCTTGGCGCAAAGGCAGGCCTGTACCTTTTCCTCATCGGTCAAAAGGCAGGTTTCAATGATCACCTTCACGAGCGCCTTGCCCTTTGCGGCTTCCATCACCGCGCGGATGTCCTTTTCCACAAAATCCCAATCGCCCTCTTTGGCTGCGCCGATGTTGATGACCATGTCGATCTCCTGCGCACCCTGTTCGATGGCGGCCTTGGTTTCAAACGCCTTGGCTTCCGTGAGCATGGCGCCGAGTGGGAAACCCACCACGCAGCACGCGGCGGAATCGGTTCCTTTCAAAAGCGAGGCAACAAGGCCTGCATGGCAGGAATTAACGCAAACGCTCGCAAAATGATATTGCTTTGCTTCCTCGCAAAGCACCCTCACTTGCGCGCGTGTGGCTTCGGGTTTTAAAACGGTATGGTCGATTGTGCGGTTGAGTTCCATAAGATGCCTCCTTATAATACCTTTTTCCATAGTTCATAGCCGAAACAAAGCGCGCATTATCAAAAAAGTGATGAATGCCACTTGTTTGATAACAAACGCCGGCGCATGAATAGGATACCATGTGCCGACGCGTCTGACAAACGGTATTTGCGCGAAAAATGCCGCGGGGCGGCAGGATGCCATCGATTTTCTTCGACGCGAGGAATGTAAAATCCGCATTCTCTCAGCATAGAGGAAGGTTCAAAGATACCCCTCCGCAAGGCCTCCCCCTTGAGGTTTCGGCCGGTGCAGCAATCATCCGGTGGATGCTAAAAGGGCATTCGCTTTCGAGTGCCCCAAGCGGAGGCGGGTGCGACCAATAGCAACACCTCATCCGGCGGCAAACGCGCCACCTTTCAAGGGGAAAGTAGTTGAAATTTCCTCGCTAAGGGGAAGGCTCAAGTTTCCCCCGCAAGTCTTCCCTCGACAGGAAGGCTCAAGCGTGTTTCCCCGCAAGTCTTGCTTTCAATAGGAAGGCAACCGGAACTTGTCCCCGCACGGTTCCTTATCCCTCCCTCCAATCGAGGCACAACGAGCCGATAAAGCATCGGCCCCTGCGAGCGTTTTCATCGCAGGGGCCGATGCTTACTTTATGATCATTTGCCGTGGTGCATGGATAACGCAGCGGCATGTAGGCATACCGTCCTACTTCTTATACGGCGTACCCGGAAGCGGCAGCTTGGTGCGGAACACGCCGTCGCGGTTTTCGTACGCGAGCGCCACAGCGGGTGCCGTGGGGATGGAGCAAATTTCGCC
>JAEZGQ010000163.1 GCA_023416895.1 Bacillota bacterium
AGGTGGAAGAGCCCGCGTTCGAACCTGTGGAAGAACTTGTGCTTGAGCCTGCTGCCGAAGAAACCGCAGTTGAACCCGAGGTGGAAGAACCCGCGTTTGAACCTATGGAAGAACTTGTGCTTGAACCCGTTGCCGAAGAAACCGCAGCCGAACCCGAGGTTGAAGAGGCCGCGTTCCAGCCAGTGGAAGCACCTGCGTTTGAACCCGTAGCCGAAGAAACCGCAGCCGAACCCGAGGTGGAAGAGCCTGCGTTTGAGCCAGTGGAAGAGCCTGTGCTCGAACCCGTTGCAGAAGAAGTTGCAGCCGAACCTGTTGCGCCCGAACAGGCGTCCGAGCAAGCCGATGACGCGCGCCGCAAGGAAGAAGCGATGGCACAAATCAAACGACTTGTTGCCGCAAAGCGCTATGACGAAGCATTACACGACTTGTTTGCGCTGCTCAACAGCGGTGCCGCGCTTTCAGAAGATGAGAAACGCCAGCTTCTGATCATCATGAAGCTGTTAAAAGAAAAGGGACTATGAGAGAACCTGCAAAAAGCGAACGGCAAATGAGCCGCCCCGTATGGGTAGCCGTTGTGAATTGGGTCGTTGTCATTACCATCGCGCTGGCAACGATGTTTCTTGCCGTGTACGCAGGTATGGGCGGCGTTGCGAAGAGGAGCGTTTTTTCGCAGGGAACGCTGGTGGACGGTGTGGACATTGGGGGAATGAGCTTTGCCCAGGGCAGCGACTTGGTGCTTGCGAAGGAAAGCGCAAGGATTGACGCCATTCACATTGAGCTGACCTTCAACGGTGCAACAAGGGTATTTAGCGCAAGCGAGCTTGGCGTGAGCGGCAACGCATCCGAAATCCTTGGTTCGGCATACGGTAGCAACAAAAGCGGCGACCTTTTGCACGATTTTGATCAGACACAGGCCTCCCAAACGATGGATTCCTCCATCACCATCGACAAGGAAACGATGGTGGAGACCATCGGCGCATTTTTGAGTGAAAATGCAAGGCCCATGGCAAACGCTTCCGTCAGTTTTGACCCAAACAGCCGCGCGTTTTTCTACACTGCAGAACAAGCAGGCATCGCCGCTTATACGGAGGCTGTTTGCAGCGCGCTTGAAAGCCGTATTTTTGCAGGCGACAATTCTCCGTTTGAGGTAAGCGGCGAATATGTGGAAAGCATCGCTCCCGAGGTCACGCTTGAGGAGCTTGAAAAAAACACCGTGCTTGTTGCACAGTACCAAACCATCGCTACGAGCAGCGAAAACCGCAACATTAACATTGACCTCATGTGCAAGGCGGTGAATGGGCTTGTACTGCAGCCGGGCGAAACGCTTTCGCTCAACGACCTTGTCGGGCAGCGCACAGCGGAAAAAGGCTTTACGATTGCCCCTGCCATTGTGGATGGGCAGTTGACCGACGATGTGGGCGGCGGTATCTGCCAGCTTGCGGGCACGCTTTATAACGCCGCGCTTCTTGCGGATATGGAAATCGTGGAACGCGTGCACCATACATGGCCCTCCGATTATCTGCCGGTTGGCCTTGATGCGACGCTTAACTGGAACAACAAGGATCTCAAAATTAGAAACCGTTCCGACCACCCGATGTACATCGCGGCGGAGCTGAAGGATCTTATCGTTTCCGTGGAGATTTATGGGCAACCTTTGGAAGAAGGCGTTGAGATCGTAATCGAAAACCGCATCGTTAATCAAACGGACACGCCGTCACCGCAGGTTATTTATACCGATAAGCTTTCTGTCGGCGTAAGCAAAACCCAGGTCAAAAGCAGGCCGGGCTATGAGGTTATGGTATACCGCCACTATCTGAAGGGTGGTGCCGTGTACTCCAGTGAGCTCGTTTCCCACGACCATTTCCGTGCCATACAGGGAACGGTACTCATGGGTACGAGCGAAATCATAAAATAATTCGTTTTTTTTAGACAGATACTTACAAATTCTGTATTTATGTATTATGATATAGAGAGCAACGTAGGAGGAATGGAACATGAAAAAGTCGTCGGAAGTGCTTGGCCTGAAGGTCATGGGTATCAAAGAGGGCCGCGAGAGCGGTATCGTGCAGGATATCATGATCAACGCCAGTGCAAAGAGCGCGGAATACCTTATTTTGAAAAACAGCGCAGGTTATGAGTTTCGGGCGATCAATCTGGGTGACGTGGTAGGCATCGGCGTCAATTACGTTGTAACCGGCACGGTAGAAAACGCAAAGAAGCTTTATGAATCTGCCGAAATCCTCCGGACCATTGAAAAGGGCTTTTTCATGCTCGGTTCTACGGTTCTTTCAAGCACCGGTAACATTCTGGGCACCGTAAAGGATTTTGCCTTTGACGAAAAAACCGGCTTAATCAGCGTGATCTATCTTGACAATGGCGCTGAGTTCACGCTTTCTCAGGTTGCCTCTCTCGCCGGCAACGTGGTGTTTATCGACCAGAATGCCGATGATGCGCCGCGTACCAGCCGTGTGAACCAGGAATCCAAGCAGTTCCTTCTCGGGAAAACGCTCCAGAACGACGTTGGCAGCGACGATGGAGAGTTCTTCGCAGCAAAGGGTACCGTGCTTACAGATGAAGTGCTTGATGAGGCGGAGCTTCACGACGCGATTCTTCTGATGACGCTTAACGTATAACTTCCGTTTTCCAAAACACTTTCCCCTCGCGTTCCGTTCCGTTCTTAACCATAAAATCAAACCCGTTCAGCCGCAAGGTTGAACGGGTTTTTCTTTTTCCACGAAAGTTGCCGTTTCATTTTCGAATGCGTCTTATGGAAGCTCGCTTGGCACGCAGCCGAACATGTGCTTGAATGCCTTGAGAAACGCGGAATAATCGCCGAAGCCCGAGCGCGAACAAGCCTCCGTTATCGCTGTGCCGGAGCGGATCAACTCGCTGGCGCGCATCAGCCTTTTTTGGCGAATATAGTTGTGTGCCGTGCAGCCTGCAAGCTCCTTAAAGCGGTGCATCAAGTATGATTTGCTGATGAAGAATTTCGAGCATAGCGCATCCAAAGAAAGGTCGCTTTCCAAATTGGCGTTGATGTAGGCGATGATATCGTTTAAGCGCGGGTCGCTGTGGTAGGCATCGGTCTTAAGGGAGGTTTGGTCGCTGTATGCGATGCGGTTAAGCTCAATGAGAAAGTGCAAAAAGCATACGCGTGAAAGAAGCTCGTGCGCGAATTCTCGCGAGTTGAGCGCGTCTTCCGTTTCCTTGAGGAAGCGCATCAGGGCAAAGCGTTCGCCCGCTTCGAGCCGTAGCAGCGCAAAACCGCGTTCGCGCGCAAGGCGAAAACAGCGCAAAAGGTCGCTGTCGGGTGTGCTGTGCGCACGAAGATACTCGGTGTTCATCCAAAGAACAATGCGCTCGTAGGGCTCCGAAGTATCGATGATGGGGCGGTGGATCTGGTCGCGGCTGACGAGCAAAATATCGTACGGCGAAAGAAAGTAGGACTTTCCCTCCATCAAGTACGTTACCTTGCCGCTCAAAAACACCACGATTTTGTCAAACTCGTGGTAGTGGTAATCCACATCGAGCGCGCGCCTGTCGCGGATGTGGAACAGGCGGAAATCCTCGTTCAAATAGCCGCGTTTTTCCGAAAGTTGCTCGTGTGCCATGTTCTCGCCTCCTGCCCCACATCATAAAGCACTTTTTGCAATATTTCAAGCAACTTTCTATATTTTAAACGCAAAAATAAACGAATACAATGCTGATAGGATATGCGTGAAGCAACATAACGCTTTGCGACGGCAGCGTTTGTGCAAGAATGCGTTGGGAGGAAAGGTATGCAGGGAATTTTTGAGTCCATCAATGCCGTATTCAAATTCATCGGACCGGTGTCCGACTTTCTGTGGGAGTTCCCTACAAATTATGCTTGGTACGCGAACATTCCGGTGCTTGGCAAGTTGTCGCTCGCCATCATTCTTCTGGTGGGAACGGGTATTTTCTTCACGATCAAAACCGGTTTTATTCAGGTGAGGGGTTTTGGCAAAACCGTAAAAGAGCTTGCGCAGAAGCATTCTCAAAAAACGGGTCTGTCGCCGCTTGCTTCGTTTTTGCTCAGCAATGCCATGCGCATTGGGCCGGGCAAAATCGTAGGCGTTACGGGCGCCATCAGTGTGGGCGGGCCCGGCGCGCTTGTATGGATGTGGATCAGCGCGTTTTTCGGCATGGCCACAGCCTATGCTGAGGCTGTACTAGCGCAGGTCTTTAAAGAGAAAAAAGAAGGGGAATACATAGGTGGTCTGCCGTTCTACGGGCGCAAGCTTTTGGGCAACCGCGCATGGGTGGGAAACGTTCTGTCGACGGTTTACATCATCTACGCGCTTTTCTGCTTGCCAAGTGCCGGGTTTAACACCGTAACGGGCGTAGGCGGCATGGTGGAAGCCATCACCGGCAGCACAATCGCTTCGAATTCCCCGTTTTATATCGTGCTTACAATCATCATAATCCTTGTTACCGCTGTAATCGCATTTGGCGGCATCAAGAAGGCGTCGGAGGTATCCAACAAGCTCGTGCCG
>JAEZGQ010000153.1 GCA_023416895.1 Bacillota bacterium
CGGCGGAGCGCGAGCCTAGAAAACGGCGCCGCTCCGCCTGATTGGACATTTCCTTCAACAAAGGAGAAGCAACTTGAAGCGCAGCCGCAAACTTTTGTTTGCCGCAGCGGTTATTGCCGCTTTGGCGGCGGTGCCCATCGGTACGTTTGCAAGAGCGCAGGCCGGTGCGGGTGGAACATCTTCCAGTGAAGTGAAGTGCGTTGTGGAGCCGGTGTATGCTTTTACGGCACCCGCTGACGCTTGGCTAACATATCCCAACAACCGCATGGTTCTCGGGCAGTTTACCATAGGCGAGCTGCTGCTCGCGGGCAACGAAACCCTAAGCGTTGTGCTCATACCCGGTGCGCTGCAAGCAGCAAACGGCGATACGCTCCCTTACACCGTATCCTTCAGCCCGCCTGAAGCTTTCGCCCAAGGTGCAAGCGGGCAGGCGTAGGATGTTTCGCTTGAAATTGATGAAGATGCCTTTCAGGCGGCTTCCGCAGGTACTTACAACGGGGAACTGCTGTTTTGCGTCGTATCCTCCCCTTCCGAAAAGGTGGTTTGGCAAAGTTCGGTTGCCGTTGCGGCGGAAAAAGCACAAAGTTCTGCCTTCGGCAAAAACACTCCCCTCTTTAACATTGGGGAGAAAATCGCATGGTACGCCGCCGCGGCCGCCGTGGCAATTTCTACAGCAATCGTCCTATTTATAAAAATAAGAAAGAATAAGTGTGCATCCGGCTAAGCCGGATTCCGCTTGAATTGATTGTCCTAAGTGTTTTACAGGAATATAACGCCATGGCTTCAATGCTAAATTTTTAAACCGGTGGGGGAAGAGAATGAGCAACAATCGCAGCAATGCTAAGGATAGCAACAGAAAAAAAATGTGGATTCTCCTGCATATGTTCTTTGTGGTTTGCATCGTCGCGCTGGTCGTCGCGCTGATTGGCTCACAGGCAAAAATCGCGCAGATTACCATGATGCCTTCACCGGCACCCGTTGAAACGGCATCAGGGGAATTGCCATTGCCCATTGCCGTTGTCACGCCCTCGCCGTCGCCTGCGGCTTCTGAAAAGCCGACGCCCACGCCTGCGCCCACCCCAACGGAAAGCGCGGCACAAACGCCTACTCCGGCGCCTTCAAAAACAGCCAAACCCACTGCCGCGCCCACACCCAAGCCTACCGCTACGCCTACACCTACCGCCACACCTACTGCCGCGCCGACAGATGAGCCGACGGAGACAGTGAAGCCCACAACGAAGCCCACAGCCAAACCGACAGCCGAGCCGACGGCGGAACCCACCGCTTCGCCTACGCCCGATGTGCAGTTTACTTATTCGGTTGGCACCGAACAAGGCGTTGCGCCCGTTGGATATACCTTTGTGGTTGTAACGGTTACGCCCGCAGGAGATTATTCGGTCACCTACGACGGCGAAGAGATGATGCCAAGCGGCAATGACTATTTGATCATGACAAAGATTTTGGAGGGCGGCGGCTACCGCTCGCATGTGAGCGTCGTCAAAAACTAAAGCGCGGAGGCAGAAATGAGGAAAAAACTACCGATCATCCTACTTACGTTTCTGCTGGTTGTTGCCGTTGTATTCGGCATAACGCAGGCCGCGCTGGGTGCCGATTCAACGGATGTTCCAGCCGCATATGTGATTTCAAACGGTACGGACTGCTACTACATCGGCTTAAACGATCTGGTTACGTCCTACCTGGCTTATCGAGTTAACCCGAACGCGGACAATGCGCGGCTGGCGAAGTTCTATTTCGATACCACAGCGGGCAACGTAATGTCCGGCTTTCGAGCTTATGTGAGCGGGGTAACTACCAAATTTGTAAGCTTTGGCGAAGTCGTCAACAAGTATGTGGCAACCAGGAATGTGGATGCAACCTACATCTGGTTCAACAGCCTTAACGCTACGCCTGCGTTCTCAGCAATCACGAAAGTATATGTTTTGAATGCGAGCGGCGCCATTGCCGGGCGGTATTATGTAAACACCAACGGCTACATCATAAGGCGCTCCACCTATACTTTGGATGCCACAGCTCCGGCGCAAGCATCCGCAAATGTGCCTGTTGCGTTCACCGTTGCGGTAACAAGCGACGATTTGGGATGCGATTCACTCACAGGGTCGATCTCCTATGAGATCACCGGGGGAAATTACACCCTTGAGGTTCAAAACGGCGGCGCTTGGGAAACGCGCACGGACGGAACCATACTTGCGGCGCAAACCATTACGCCCGATTGGTCAACGCTCCTAAATGTTCGGTTTACCGCGCACAATTCCGGCACTTATCACCTGAAGTTCAAGCTTAAAACCGCCGAAGGGGAGGTGCTTGCGGAAAAAACGCAAACCGTTGCCGTTACAGGTGCAATGGTGCTAAGCGCTTCCGCGCCGACGTGCAGGGTGGGTGTACCCGCGCAGTTTGGCCTTACCACCGTCGCAAATGGCGACGCGGGAAAGCTTGCACAGGCGCATTTCACAATTCCTGCAGGCGCTACGTTGGAGTACCTTGAAGCAAGCACCGGGCAATGGCTTGCGCTCCCTGCGGTATACGGCCCCGCAACGGGCTTTGCCGTGGCGGACGGTACGCTCATGTTAAGAGGCACCTTTACACATTCAGGAGAGAACATAATAACCGTTCGGTATGTTGAAGTAGGTACGGGTAAAGAGCTTGCAAGTACTAAGATCAAAGCGATTGTAGAGCAACCCATGGCAATAAGCGCCGTATTCCCTGCCTTCTACGCAAATGAGCCTGCGACTTTCACTCTTACCTCGGTTGCAAATGACGACGAAGGAAAAGCGGCGCGCATCCATTTTACGCTGCCCTCGGACGTTACGCTTGAATACCAGGAGGAAGGAACGGGGAACTGGATTCCCGTAACCAATCCATACGGGCCCGCCTCCGGCTTCGCCGTAGCAAATGCCGCCTATACGTTTAGGGCGACGGTGACGGGCATCGGCATGAAGGAGATCGGCATACAGTTTGTTGAGGTAGGTACAGATGTCGTGCTTGCAAGCGAAACGTGGATTGCCACCTCGCAGTACCGCGTGGAGCCAACCATCACCATACCCGGGTTTAACCGCATCGCCATCGGCGCCAATGCGGCAGACGCCGTGTTGAACCTAGAAAACCCATCCTCCAATACCTGCTGGTTCGTAATCCATCTCATGCTGGCTGACGGAACGGTGCTGTACACCTCCCAACCGTTGGCCCCGGGTGAAGAAATCGGTGCGGTCACACTCTCGCAAACGCTCTCCGCCGGAACCTATGATGCCATCGTTCGGTACGAAGCGTTCGATGACCCGGTTGATTTGAACGCGCTCAACAGTGCGGATGTTGTTGTTACGCTGATTGTGAGCTAACATTACGCTTGTGCTGCCGCATTGCCTGCGCATGTTGATCACTCCGTTTCCTTTGGTTATTTTATGGGACTTGATTTTTGGCATTGCTGACTTCAAGTCCCTTTCTCTATGAGCCGAAACGTTTTAAAGTTCCGGTGAGGTTTTCTTCCCTATCATCGACACGATAAGAACAGCATCGGCTGATAATTCCTCCATCTCCCCTGTTTCTTATTTTTTCATGAAGACCGTTTCACAGATGTTCATATTCATAGGCTTTCATGCTATGATAGGTAATGACGCAAACGCTTTGCTTTGTTTTGTTTTTAAATGGATGGAAATGTTTACCTTTTAACAAATTGTTTGCAACCGAGTGTGCATATGGCACGTTATAATGAATGAAAGTTCTTGTACGAAAGGGGGATGCTTACGGAACAGGCATTGTCTATAAAAACAGAGCCGGTCATCGACATCAGCGACGTCAAAAAAATTTACAAGGTGGGCAGCGTTGAAATTAACGCGCTTCGCGGGGTGGATCTTACCATTCAGCCCGGGGAGCTTTGCTGTATTGTAGGGCGCTCGGGCAGCGGCAAATCCACGCTTTTGAACCTGCTCGCAGGCCTCGAACCCGCCACCTCCGGCAAGCTCAGCGTTGCGGGCTGCCGGCTCGATAAGATGTCGGAAAGCCAGCTGATCGTGTTCCGTCAGGAGCACGTCGGCTTTGTGTTTCAATCCTTCAACCTCATGCCCTACTACACGGCGCTTGAAAACGTGGCGTTTCCGCTTTCTTTTCGCGGCGTGAGCGCGGCAAAGCGCTTAAAGCGCGCCAAAGAGGTGCTTACCGCCGTGGGTCTTGAAACGCACTTAAGGCACAAGCCCTCGCAGATGAGCGGCGGCCAGCAGCAGCGCGTGGGCATTGCAAGGGCGCTTGTGACCAACCCCGACATCGTCTTTGCGGACGAACCCACCGGCAACCTCGACTCCACAACCTCCGACGAAGTGATGCGCATGATCTGCGACATCATCCGCCGCGAAGGAAAAACGCTCGTGATGGTAACGCACGACCCCAACGTGGCCGCGTTTGCGGATACCGTAATCAGCCTGCTCGACGGGCGGATTGTGGACATCAAACGGCAAAACCACTAAGCTTTAACCCGCCCTTTTTTTGGAAAAACTACTGAAAGCAAAATCAACACGGGGGAAACATTTTTATGAAATCATGTAAGCGCATCCTCTCATCCGTCATGGCGCTGATGCTCGTTTTGAGCCTCGGCTCGTTTGCGATGGCGGAAACGACCGACCACACTGATCTCAAGCTCACCGCTGTGGAATATGCCTATTCCATCGTTACCGGCAACGAGCTTCTGATCAATCTGCAACTTCAAAACGAATCAGGTGCAGAAGTTTACTATTCTGTCGAGAAGGCAGAACTGATCGGTGCAAAAAACTTCAGCGCCACAGTTAGCCAAGTTTTTCCCGCCGCTGGTGTTGCGAACAAACAAACACTTGCGGCTGGCGGAACAGGTGCCGTACAGGTAGTTCTCGGTAGCATCAGCGGTTCTGAGTTTGGCATCACAAAGTTGAAGCTGACGCTGAAGGTATATGCCGATGCGGCGGCTCCCACTGGCGTCGACTATGCCGAATACGTGGTGAAAACCACTTCGACCACGGCGAGCAGCCTTAACAATTCGGAGTATCTCTCCATCAACGTAACGACCGATCCCTCCACCGGCGGCGGCAACGA
Source organism: Bacillota bacterium (assembly GCA_023416895.1). Lineage (GTDB taxonomy): Bacteria > Bacillota > Clostridia > Christensenellales > CAG-138 > UBA7707. Next base: position 5,074 of record JAEZGQ010000153.1, read on the forward strand.
CGGCGGCGGTTCCTCCACACCCGGCTCGGCCTTCCGCCTTAGCCCCGTGGACGCGAACGGCACGCGCGTAAACGCCCCCAGCGGTAACTACGGCGACAAAGTGACCGTGCGCATACCGCTTGTGGCAAAAGCAAGCGTATCAAGCGTAACCATTTCGCCCGTCATCACCACAAGCCTCGACACGTTCCCGTTCGTGATTTCGAATGTGGACTATACGCTTAGCTACCCCGGCCCCGTGAACGCAGGGCAGATCATCATGTTTGAATACACCTTTACGCTGAGCAAAAAGGTAACCGCAGGCGTGAAGCAGATCGACTTCGCCATAAACGCCACAGGCGGCTCGTGGGACCCCGTGGGTACCACCTACACCGATAAGGTGAGCATTTTCCTCACCGTTGTGAAGGGCGCTACCGCCACGGACGGCACAGGCACACCTCCCGCCGTATCCACCCCGAAGCTTATTGTGCAGTCCTACAGCTTCAGCACCG
>JAEZGQ010000215.1 GCA_023416895.1 Bacillota bacterium
GCATTACGAGCATGCGCCGTATTTCAGCCGAGGTAAAGGAATCCGTTGTTGCGGAATTCCTCGAGGTTTGCATGGCGCAAAAGTTCATTTCCGAGGGCGGTATTGACTACGCCAAGGACATTTTGGAGAGCGCGTTCGGCGCAGACCGCGCCAACGAGCTGATCTCGAGGCTTTCCTCATCGCTTCGCGTGCGCCCGTTCGACTTTATCCGAAGAGCAGACAGCTCGCAGCTTTATAACTTTTTGCAAAACGAACACCCGCAGACCATTGCGCTCATCCTCTCCTACCTCGATCCGAGGCAGGCGGCACCTGTGCTTGCGTCGTTGCCGTTTGAAAAGCAAGCAAACGTCATCACCCGCATCGCCAACATGGGCGCCACTTCGCATGAATATGTAAAAGACGCCGAGCGCGTGCTCGAGCATAAGCTTTCCACCATGATCTTTGGCAACCAAACGATTGTGGGCGGCGTGGATAGCCTCGTCAACATCATGAACAGCGTGGACAGAGGCACAGAAAAGCACCTTCTGAGCGTGCTCGAGCAAACCGATGCCGAGCTTGCCGAGGAAATCAAAAACCGTATGTTTGTGTTCGAGGACATTACAACCCTCAGCAACCAGGCCATCCAGCGCGTGCTGCGCGAGGTGGACAACCGCGACCTCGCCGTGGCGCTCAAGGGCGTCAAGAGCGACGTTGCCAAGGTTATTTTCGAAAACATCTCCAAGCGCCTGCAGGATATGCTCCGCGAAGAGATCGAATACATGGGGCCGGTACGTGTGCGCGACGTGGAGGAATCTCAGCAGAAGATCGTCAACGTCATCCGCAGGCTCGACGACGCCGGCGAAATCATCATCGCGCGCAAGCAGGACGACGCGCTTATCCTGTAATACCGCGCGAGCGCCGGCAGTTTTTCTTTCCGCAAAAACGCTCTTTGTGTTTTTGCGTCAGGAGCACGCCGGCTTTTATGTTTTCACGCTTCTTGCTCCCATGGGGTAAGCCGCAGAGGTTCGGTTATTTAACGGTAAGGAGGTGATCCTTTGATCCGCATCGACAAAGACAGCTATTTGAACGCGAACGCCGCGGAGCGCGGCGCAAAGGTCATCAAAAGCTGGGATGTGGCCGAGCTTGAGCCGGGCGATGGCATGCCGGCTGTGGACTTAAAGCAGTTTTTGGCTGAGTACCTCGGAGAGAATCATGAGGCCGTAAACGCGGTCGCCATGGGCGATGCAGAGCACCCGCTCGATGAGGATGCCTGCGAAACGCTTTTGAAGGCGTTCGATCCGCGCGCCATCGTGGAGGCGGAACTTGAAAAGGCCGCAAAGGCTGCGGAGGCAAAGCGGCAAGCGCAAGCCCAAACGCAAGCGGAGGCACGTCCAGAAAAACAGCCAGAACCTGAGCTTACCGAAGAACTTGCGCAAAACCGCGCGACGGTCATTCTAAGCGAAGCGGAGCAACGCGCCAACGAGCTTGTCGACGAAGCGGAGCAGCGCGCCAAGGAGCTTATCAGCGAGGCGGAGCGCACGCTCGAGGAGGCAAAACTTCAAGCCGCCACGGAAATTGCGCAGGCGCAGTTGAGCGCGCAAAGCACGCTCGATAACGCAGCCCTCAAGCGGCAGGAAATTTTTGCGGCCGCGCAAAAGCAAGGCTATGCGGAAGGCGTGGCTGCTTCGCGAAACGCCCTTTTGAAGGTGCGCGAGGATTATGAAACGCGCCTCAAGGACTTTTTTGAGCAGGCGCAGTCCTACAACGACATGCGAAACGCAGAGCTTGAGCGAAGCGTGCTTACGATGAGCGTGGACATTGCCGAAAAGATTTTGGGCATTGTTCTCGAAAAAGACGTGACACCGTTTTTGGAACTCGTTTCGCGCGCAGTAGTGCTACTCAATACGAAAAGCCGCTTCAACATCCGCTTGAACAAGCGCGAATACGACCGCATCATGGAAAACGGTGACGAGGAATTGCGCCGCCGCTTGGGCGACGCGCCTTTTTCGGTAATCTGCGACGGGTCGCTTGAACCGGGTGCACTTTTGCTGCAGGCGGATGAGGGAACCGTAGACGCGGGCGTAAAAACACAGCTTGAACGCACCAAAAACGTGTTCGGCATAGCGGGCGAACCTTCATGACACGGCGTTTTGATTATGAAAAATATAAAACTCTGCTTCGTGGTGCAGACCTTTACGAGTATTCCGGCAAGGTGACGCAAGTGGTCGGCCTCACGGTGGAATGCACGGGGCTCAACGCGCGCATGGGCGAGATATGCCGCATCTACACCGGCAAGGGCGGTGATTTTATTTTTGCCGAGGTTGTAGGCTTTCGCGACAAAAAGGTGCTTTTGATGCCGCTTGGCGTTTTGAGCGGCGTGGGTGCTGAAAACTATGTGGTTTCCACGGGTGAATCGCTTCGCGTGCCGGTAGGCATGGATGCGCTCGGGCGCATTCTAGATGCGTTCGGCAACCCGATGGACGGCAAAGGCGCGCTCGTGCCCGACACCTACTACCCCATCGACAACATGCCCCCAAACCCGCTTGAGCGTACGCGCATTCACGAAGTGCTGCCGCTTGGCATCAAAGCCATCGACTCGCTTCTCACCGTTGGCCGCGGGCAGAGGGTAGGCATTTTCGCGGGAAGCGGCGTTGGAAAAAGCACGCTTCTTGGCATGATCGCCAGAAACGCCAAGGCCGACGTGAACGTGATCGTGCTCATCGGCGAGCGCGGCAGAGAAGTGCGCGACTTTATGGAAAAAGACCTTCAGGATGAAGGTCTTAAGCGCTCGGTGGTGGTGGTCGCAACGTCCGATCAACCCGCGCTTGTGCGCCTCAAAAGCGCAAGCGTCGGCACGTCCATCGCGGAATACTTCCGCGATCAGGGTTTGAATGTTCTTCTGTTGATGGACTCACTCACCCGCTACGCCATGGCGCAGCGCGAAATTGGCATGGCCACGGGCGAACCGCCCGTTTCGCGCGGATATACCCCCTCGGTCTACGCCATTTTGCCAAAGCTTCTAGAGCGCTCAGGCACTTCAAGCAAAGGCAGCATCACCGCGCTTTACACGGTGCTCGTGGACGGCGACGATATGAACGAGCCCATTTCCGATACCGTGCGCGGTATCCTCGACGGGCATATCGTGCTTTCGCGCAGGCTTGCGAACGCCAACCACTACCCCGCCATCGACGTGCTCGCGAGCATCAGCCGCTTGATGAACGATATTTCCGACAAGGAGCATTTGAAAAATGCTGGCTTTGTCAAAAACATGATGGCGGTTTACCGCGACGCGCAGGACATCATCTCCATCGGTGCGTACAAAAAGGGCAGCAGCCCGGACATCGACCGTGCCATTGAGCTTCACAAACCCATCAACGAGCTTCTTTTGCAAAACGTAGGCGAAAATTATTCGTTTGACGAAACACGCGAAATGCTCGCACGTCTATGCGGGAAAGGCGGCTAAGGATGAAGCGGTTCGTGTTTACGCTTAAGGCGGTGTACGACATTGCCGTTTCCAACGAAAAACAGCAGAAAAACCTGCTGCGAAAAATCGAGGAGCGCATCCGCTTCCTGTACGGCAAACTCGAAAGCATGCTTTCGGAGCTTTCCGATTCCCGCGCCCGCTGCGCTATGGATGTGGACGCCGGAACGGACGCGCTGCGCATGGCGCAGTACGCACGCTATTTTGAAAGCCGCGAGGAATTGATCGCGGCGCAAAAGCAAAGCATCGCGCTGGCGGAAAAGGAACGCGAAAAAATAATAGAGGCGCTCGTCGCCATCCGCAAGGAGATCAAGTCGCTCGAAAGCCT
>JAEZGQ010000220.1 GCA_023416895.1 Bacillota bacterium
CTGACAATCGCAAAGATAACGTAGAAAGAATCCAGAAAAATATTGATACGACCATCCACAACATTGAGGCGGCCGAGGAAATGATTCATGCAACGGATAACCCCAAAACAAAGGAAGAGCTTCGCGATAAGAACGAAAGGCGGGAGCAAGCTTTAAAGGGATTCCGCAAAGAAATCAAAGATGAAGCCGATGCAAGAGAAAAGCGTTGACGTCATTCATGGATAACATTTTTCTTAAGGAATAATCTTTCTGCCGTCAGGGGGTCGAATTTCGGCCATTGATAGGTCGTGCTTGCGAAGGCGCGCAGGCCAAGTGCCCGAGGCGTGTCCCGTTGAGGGCTGCTCCATGCTACGCAGGACGGCCTGGCACGAAATTTCGGGGCGGGCTCGTTAAGTTTCCTAATTAGTTTTATGTTTTTCGCCGTCAGGGGCTCGAATTTCGACCATCGGCATCGACCTGCTTGCATTCCATGCTACGCAGGACGGCCTGGCACGGAATTCCGGGGCGGTCTCGTTAAGTTTCCTAATTACTTTCGTGGTTTTCGCCGTCAGGGGCTCGAATTTCGACCATCGGCAGGCCGTGCTGGTGTTCCACACTGCGCACGGCACGCCTGGCACGAAATTCCGGCCGCTAAAAACGCTCCACCGGAGCGTTTTTGCCGCTGCGCGGCCGCGGCTTCGAGCCCTTTATGATGGCACACAAAACAAAATACCACCCGCATGGGGTGGTATTTTGCTTTGGTGGGCCGTCAGGGGCTCGAACCCGGGACACCCTGATTAAGAGTCAGGTGCTCTACCAACTGAGCTAACGGCCCAAATGGAGCGGGAGACGGGGCTCGAACCCGCCACCTCCGCCTTGGCAAGGCGGCGCTCTACCGAATGAGCTACTCCCGCGTGTTTCGCGTGTCGCGAACGTTTTACATTATAGCGCAGCGTGTTTTGGTTGTCAAGCAAGAAGCAAGCACAAAAGCACGAAAGCTTTTTACATGACACACATCCGTTTCAGGGAATGGAGCGGGTAATGGGACTCGAACCCACTATCTCAGCTTGGAAGGCTAATGTGTTACCATTACACTATACCCGCATGGCCCCCGCGTGTTTGCGAAAACTCCATCCCGCTAGAAAATTTGGTGCGGGCGAAGAGAGTCGAACTCATACGCCTGTGGGCACTGGAACCTAAATCCAGCGCGTCTGCCAATTCCGCCACGCCCGCACGCGTAAAAAAGTGGTGACCCGTCGGAGATTCGAACTCCGGACACCTTGATTAAAAGTCAAGTGCTCTACCGGCTGAGCTAACGGGTCATATTTGGCTGGGGTGGCAGGATTTGAACCTACGAATACCAGAGTCAAAGTCTGGTGCCTTACCGCTTGGCGACACCCCAACGTACGGCGCTGCCGCAAGTGAAAAATGGGGTGGGTAGTGGGATTTGAACCCACGACTTCCAGAGCCACAATCTGGCGCTCTATCCAACTGAACTATACCCACCACGATGGCGCGCCTGCAGGGATTCGAACCCGGGACCTACGGCTTAGAAGGCCGTTGCTCTATCCTGCTGAGCTACAGGCGCATTTGATTATGCCGCTTTGCGCCTTCTGTCGTTTCGCCGGTTCGTTTCCGCCGACAATATGGTATTTTAGCAGAAAGCACCACCTATGTCAAGGACGGTACATAACTTTTTGCCGCCTAAGTGCAAGCAAATGATCCTATCGCTTCTAGGTGCTCTCACTCGGAAAAATTCGCTTAATCGATCGGCTTTTTGCGCATGCTAACCACGGAGGTGTTTTTTGACATGCTCGTTTTGTTCGCCAGAGCCATCATACTGTACCTTTTGGTATTCGTGATAATTCGCCTTACCGGCAAACGTCAGATCAGCGATTTGCAGCCTTACGACCTTATTATGACGCTTTTGATCGCAGACCTTGCCTCGGAACCCGCTTCCAACACCGGCATACCGCTTCTTTACGGCGTGGTGCCAATTATGGGGCTGTTTCTCGTGCAGCAGATCATCACGGGTCTCTCGCTCAAGAGCGAAAAAATGCGCTCGCTTCTTTGCGGCACACCGTTGATCGTCATCAGCCGCGGTGTGGTGCAGGAAAAGGTGCTGCGCGACGCGCGCTACACCTTGAGCGATCTGTTGGAGCAATTACGTGACAAGGATGTATTTGAGCTTTCAAGCGTCGAGTACGCTATTTTGGAAACCAACGGCGGCTTGAGCGTGCTTTTGAAAGGCCCTTCACGGACGCCAACGCTTTCGGACATGCAGCTTGCGTCCCCCGCCGCCGCACTTGCCTATGTTTTGATTCAGGACGGAAGCATACACGAACAGGCGCTTCGGCAAGCGGGCCGCGACGAGCCGTGGCTGTTGCGCCAGCTCGCGCGCATCGATATAAAAAATCCAAGCCAAGTGCTCATTGCGCAGCTCAACGAAAACGGCATTCTACACACACAGTTGAAGGCGCGTGAAGGAAGCCTTGTTCGCTTTGTTTCCACAAAGGAGAGCTTATGACGAGTGCACGCGAATTCAGGCTTGCCAATACAATCGCCATCATTTTCGTCATTGTTTTCCTTCTTAGCCTTTTTGTTTTTTCACACATCTATGTGGGCAATATGAGCCGAGAAATAAACATGTATGTGGTAAAAGCGGAAACGGACGTGCATGCGCAAAACTGGGAATCCGCAGAAGTGAACCTACAGCAAATCGACAAGCGATTTCAGACCTCCGGCGACGTTTTGAAGCTCTTTTTTGACCACGAAGATGTGGATATGCTCGACACAGAGATCAGTACCGCTTTGCACCTTGTGAAAGTGCAGGAGCCCGCAGAAATTTTCCTTTCGCTGGAAAACATCAAAAGCATTGCGACCTACCTTGCGGGCATCGAAAGCTTCAACTTTCCAAATCTTTTTTAAGCATACGGAAGCTCCGCAGGCATGTTCCTGCGGAGCTTCCTTTTTCTCTTGCTTTTATTTTTTTAGTTCGCTCAGCCTCGCCGCGAGCTTCGCTTTCATATCCTTAGCGTTTTCAAGCTTTTGGCGTTCCTCGTCGATCACGCGTTGGGGTGCCTTCGCCACAAAGCCCTCGTTGTTTAGCTTTGCCTCAGCGCGGGCAACCTCGCCTTCTACGCGCTCAATTTCCTTTTTAACGCGCTCGATCTCCTTTTCCATATCCACGAGTTGGTCAAGCGGGATAAACGCCTCTGCAAGCGCACAAACCGCAGAAACGGCATTGGGCTCAATGCCCGCCTTGTCAAGCTGCACGCGTACGCTTTCGCAGCCTGCAAGCTTCATCAAGTAGATGGAAGCCGCTTCGCACGCTGCACTGTCGCATTGCTTGGCGACAAGCGTAAGCACGATGCGCTTCGCGGGGGGCACGTTCATTTCCGCACGGATGTTGCGGATGGAGCGTATAAGCTCCGTGACGCCGTCCATGGTAGCAGCCGCTTCGGGGAAGTTCAACCGCTCGTCATAACGCGGCCAATCGGATAACATAATGGTTTCGGAGCTTCCGGGAAGGTTGCCGTAGATCTCCTCGGTGATAAACGGCATGAACGGATGCAAAAGCTTGAGCGCGTCGCGAAGCACCTTTACCAAGATGGCGCGCACGTTCTGCTTGCCCGCTTCATCTGCGCCGTTGAGGCGTGGCTTGACCATTTCAATGTACCAATCGCAAAACTCCGTCCAAATAAAGTCGTACACTTTTTGTACGGCAAGGTTAAGGTCGTAGGAATCGAGGTTATCGCTCACCTCTTTGGCAACGGTGTTCAAGCGGTGCAAAATCCACTTGTCGGCCATGTCAAGTGCGGAAAGGTCGATTTCGCCGGCAGGCTCGTCGCCAAGATTCATAAGCACAAAGCGTGCGGCGTTGTAGACCTTGTTGCAGAAGTTGCGCGCAGCTTCCACCTTTTTGATCTGGAAGCGCATATCGTTGCCCGCAGAGGTACCGGTGAGTAGGCTGAAGCGCAGTGAGTCCGCACCGTAATCGTTGATGATGCCAAGCGGATCCACGCCGTTGCCGAGGGACTTGGACATTTTTCTGCCTTGATCGTCGCGCATGATACCGTGGATGTACACCGTGTCAAACGGCTTTTGCCCCATGACCTCCATGCCGAACACGATCATACGCGCAACCCAGAAGAAGATGATCTCATACCCCGTTACAAGCGTGTTGGTGGGGTAGAAATATTTGAGTTCCTCCGTGTTGTCCGGCCAGCCGAGCGTGGAGAACGGCCAAAGACCCGAGCTGAACCACGTGTCGAGCACGTCTTCATCCTGACGCAAAGCGGTATAGCCGCATTTGGGGCAGGCGTGCGGCGCGGTTTCCTGCACGATGGTTTCGCCGCAGGCATCGCAATAGTAGGCCGGTATTCTGTGGCCCCACCAGAGCTGGCGCGAAATACACCAGTCCTTGATGTTATCCATAAAGTTAAAATAGGTTTTATCGAACCGCTCGGGAACGAACTTCACCTCGCCGCCTCGCACCTGCTCGTTGGCGGGCTTGGCGAGCGGCTTCATATCCACAAACCACTGTTTGGAAATAAGCGGCTCCACCGTATGATGGCAGCGGTAACAGGTACCGACGTTGTGCGCGTAGGGCTCAACTTTTACCAAAGCCCCTGCTTCTTTGAGCGCCTCCACAAACGCCTTACGGCACTCAAAGCGGTCCATACCGGCATATGTGCCGCCAAGCTCGTTGATATGGCCGTCGTCTGTGAACACGCGAATGGAGGGAAGTCCCGTTCTTACGCCCACTTCAAAGTCGTTGGGATCGTGTGCGGGGGTAATTTTCACAGCACCCGTTCCGAAGTCCATTTCCACGTATTCGTCGGCCACAATGCGGATCTCGCGCCCAACGACAGGCACAATCACGGTTTTGCCGACGATGTCCTTATAGCGTTCGTCGTTGGGGTTCACCGCGATACCAGTATCGCCCAAAATGGTTTCGGGGCGCGTGGTCGCGCAGGTGATCGAATAGCTTTTATCCGGCGCATCGTAGCGAACATGCCACAAATGGCTGTGCTGCTCCTCATATTCCACCTCTGCGTCGGACAGGGCGGTTTTGCACTCAGGGCACCAGTTTATAATGCGGTCGCCGCGGTAAATAAGCCCTTTGTTGTAAAGCTGCACAAAAATTTTCGTGACAGCGCGGTTGCAGCCCTCATCCATGGTAAAGCGCTCGCGCTCCCAGTCGCAGGAGGAACCCAGCTTTTTAAGCTGCTGTACGATGGTTCCGCCGTACTCGCGCTTCCACGCCCATGCACGCTCCAGGAACTTTTCGCGCCCGATGGAGCGCTTGTCGATGCCTTCCTTGGCCATTTGCTCCACAATTTTTACCTCTGTCGCAATAGAGGCGTGGTCGGTACCCGGAAGCCAAAGCGCTTCAAAGCCGCTCATACGCTTGTAGCGGATGAGTGCATCCTGTAAGGTTTGATCCACCGCGTGGCCCATGTGAAGCCTACCCGTGATGTTAGGCGGCGGAATTACGATGCAGTAGGGCTTTTTGTTTGGGTTGGGCTTCGCGTGGAAGTATCCGGCCTTTTCCCACTTTTCGTATAGCCTCGGCTCCACATCGGTATGGTCGTAGGTTTTCGGCATTTCCTTTGCCATATGGTCCTCCTTCATGCGCAAACGCGCAACAATACATAGCTTTTTGATTTCGGCAGCACCGCATATAAATTTTGTTTCACCTTCGGTGGCACATGCTTTGAGGCTTTGTTCCGTTTTGTCGGCACGGTATTTGAGGCTTTCTTCCGGCTTCGGCGGCATGTCCCTTGAGGCTTTGTTCCGTTTTGACGACATGTGCGTCAAAACGGAATGAAATTCGCAAGAATTTCTTCCTCTCACAATCGCCGCCCGGGAGCGCCCGCAGGCGCGAGAGGCGGTTGTGAAAAACCCCGAAGGATCTCGCCGGTAAAGCCGAAGGATTTGCCGGCGAAATAAAAAAATGCCTCCCCGTCCTCAAAGGACGAGAAGGCATGCTCGCGGTACCACCTTTGTTAAGCGGGCGTACCCGCTTCACTCAAACGCCTTAACGCGGCGCGTACGTTGGGGCTTACTTCAATTCGGCCCAAAAGCTTCAAAGCGACCTTCTGCGTTTCCCGCCAGCGGCTCTTTCAGCCGGTGAAGCCGCCTCTCTAGTGCCGGGTGTTTCGCATACTCCTCTTTTTCAACGCCGTATGAAATTGTTTGCTCCAGTTTACAAAACCAAATAGGAATTGTCAAGCTTCGCAAGCTTTTAATTGAGAATCTTGATGGAGCCGAAAATGGGCGCTTCTTTCGCCTCGCCGTTTGCGGCGGCAACGATGTTCATGATAAGAAACACAAAAAGAGCAATACTTGCAATGATGTAGACGATCTGCCCGAGCAGCGGTATCACATTGATGATGGAAACCGCAATACCCGCCAACAGGAACAAAAGCCCCTGGTTCGCGTAGAACTTGGCAAAGGGCGAATCCTTCGCGGCAACCAGCGGCAGCCAGAACAAAATGGGGATGTTCGCCACGGCGGCAATGCCCTTGTTCTTTTGGATGTCTTCCGCATCAAATACGATCTTTTCTGCCATGATACTTCCCTCCGTCAAAATGAATTCGCATAAATGTGTTCTTATTATATCGCCTTTTTCTGCCAAATGCTACCCATGCATTGCGGAGGAATCGAAAATATTCCGCAAAGCTTTGGGGAAACGGTTCTTCAACACGCCCTCGGACGCTTTGCCGAAACCAATGGGATGTGTGTCCACCGTTACCGCGCAAAAACCGCGTAGCCCTTCCGCTTCGATCGTATCCCCTCGCAAAAAGCGGCTGAGCCGCTCGTCGTATGGCGAAAAATCGAGTGTACGTTTATATCTTCCGCCATGGCAGGCTAAGAAAAGTGCGTGCGAAGGTTCAAACCTTCCTTTTGTTATTTCACCCGAGAACACACCCGCGTTAAGCATACGCACATCCTTTAAACCAAGCGGTAGCTCTTCGTTAAGAAGAATCGCCCTGCCGTCGGCAAGCTGATAAGCATCGAGCGCAGGGGGTACAGAAAACGTTTCTTCCAAAAAGCGCCCATAAGCTGCATCGACGCAGGGTTTCAGCGCAAGCGGTTTGCTGTCCTCCGCTTCATGATCACCGCTCGATTTTATAAGCCTTGCTACAAAGTGGCCTTCCCCTTTCATTTTGTGCGGGTAGCAGCGCTTCATAAAAACAAGCTCAAACTCAACATGCGTGGTAAGGAACGCCTCTACTACCCTTTCGTTTTCCTCCTCGGAAAACGTACAAGTGGAGTAAACGAGCACCCCGCCCCGCTTTACCGCTTGCGCGGCGCTTTCTAAAATTGCCGTTTGCCGAACGGCGCATGTCCTCACATGGGCAAGCGACCATTCGATTATCGCCGCTTCATCCTTGCGAAACATGCCCTCGCCCGAGCAGGGTGCATCCACAAGCACAGCGTCAAACATGCCTCTGAGCGCGCCGCAAAGCACCTCGGGGTGCGCGCAGGTAACCACCGTGTTTACGGCACCCATGCGCTCCATATTAAACTGTAGCGTTTTTGCACGCTGCACCTCAATTTCGTTTGCTACAAGCAGGCCTTTTCCGTTAAGTCGCGCAGCGATGCCGGTCGATTTTCCACCGGGGGCGGCGCAAAGGTCTAAAACCTTCATGCCGGGCTTTATAGCAAGCGCTTCAACGGCGCCCATGGCGGAAGGCTCCTGCATGTAAAAAAGCCCCGCCGTATGGTACGGGTGCGCACCAATGCCCTGTGCCTCACCCTCAAGCACAAAGCCCTCCTCAAGAATGCCCGTAGGCGAAAGCGAAAAGGGACATGCTTTTAAAAATGCCTCTACGGAGGTTTTGAGCGTGTTCACACGAAGGCCGCGCACAGGCTGCTTTTCGTAGCTTTGAACAAACGCTTCGTATTCGCCGCCGAGCTGCACGTGCATACGCTGTAAAAATTCCTGCGGGAGTTGCGCCATCTTCCCCTCCACAAACACAAAGGCCGTAATCAAACGTATTATATCATGAAATATGAGAAATGCACGGTGATGGCATTCGCGGTTGACCTTTTGCGCACGTCATGGTAACATGCCTGTACAAAGGAGCGCTTATGTTCGTATTGTTCTGTTGTTGCATGGGAAGCTTGAACGTGCGTTGACCTTGCCGTTTCACGGACGCAGGTTGACAGCACCTGTTTCCGTGCGGCGCGAGAAATAAGCCATAGTATTTTCGCCGCATCTCCGGCAACTTGCCGGGAGCGGCTTTTATTTTTTTTAAGGGAGTAAGGATTTATGAATGACTTTTCTCTTTACAATACGCTTTCCAAAAAAATCGAGCCTCTTACCTCTTACGAACCGGGCAAAATCCGCATGTACACCTGCGGGCCTACGGTATACCATTTTGCGCACATTGGCAACCTTCGTACCTACATCATGGAAGACGCACTCGAAAGGGCGCTACGCTATGTGGGGTACGATGTAACGCGCGTGATGAACATCACCGATGTAGGCCACCTTGCAAGCGATGCTGATACCGGTGAGGACAAAATGCTTGCAGGCGCACGGCGCGAGCAGAAAACCGTGCGTGAAATTGCCGAATTTTATAAGGATGCATTCTTTGCAGATTGCGACAAGCTTAACATCAAGTATCCGGATGTTGTGGAAAAAGCAACCGACTGCATCGCGGAATACATCGAGCTTATTAAAACTTTGTTTGAACGCGGCTTTGCCTACGAGGCAGGCGGCAACGTGTATTTCGATACATCAAAACTTGCGCATTACCATGTGCTTACCCGTCACAAAAGCGAGGAGTTGTTTTCCGCTGTACGCGACGATGTGGAGGAAGACGCAAACAAGCGCTTCAAGACCGATTTTGTGCTCTGGTTCACCAAGTCAAAGTTCGGCGAACAAGAGCTGCGCTGGGAAAGCCCGTGGGGGATTGGCTACCCGGGCTGGCACATCGAATGCTCGGCCATTTCCATGAAGCACCTCGGTGGGCATCTCGACTTGCACTGCGGAGGCATCGACAACATCTTTCCACACCACACCAACGAAATCGCCCAGAGCGAGGCCGCACTCGGCCACGCGTGGTGCGCACATTGGTTCCATGTCCACCATCTCACACAAAAAGACGGCAAAATGAGCAAGTCAAAAGGCGACTTTCTTACGCTTTCCCTGCTTGAAGAAAAGGGGTATTCCCCGCTCGCCTACCGCTATTTCTGCCTGCAATCCCACTACCGCAAGCCGCTGGAGTTCAGCTTCGAGGCGCTTGATAACGCAAAGTCAGCATACGAAAAGCTTATGAAGCGCGTATCCGATCTTCCGGATGAGGGTCGTTTTGACGAAGCGGCAGCCGCGCCCTTTCTTCAAGGTTTTTCCGCAGCGCTATGCAATGACCTCAACACAGCAAAAGCGCTTTCTGTCGTGTACGATGTTTTGAAAAGCGACTTAAGCGGTATGACCAAGCGTGCACTTATGCGTCAATTCGACCAGGTGCTTTCGCTCGGCCTCACAGAAAAGGGCAAAGACACTTCCTCGCCTGACGAGGCGTTTTCCCGCCTTGTAGAAGCAAAAATAGCCGAGCGCAACGCAGCACGTGCGGCGAGGGATTTCAACCGTGCAGATATCATCCGCGACGAACTTATATCCTTAGGTGTAACGCTCACCGACAGCCGTGACGGCACGGCGTGGAACCTTCGCCCGAAGCAATAAGGCAGTTAAAGAAAGACCGCGAACGGAAATCCCGTTCGCGGTTTCTTTGTTGCTTGTTATCTCAAGATTTCGTCCGAGGCTTCTTCCTTAAACTGCGTGGTATACAGGTCGTAGTAGTGCCCCTTTTGCTTGATGAGCTGGCGATGGCTGCCCATTTCCGCGATTTTGCCGTTTTTAATCACAAGAATGCGGTCGGCATTGCGGATGGTGGATAGCCTGTGCGCCACGATGAAGCTGGTACGGTCTTTTAGCACCCGCGTAATGGCGTTTTGGATTAGCTGCTCGGTTTCAGTATCGATGGAGCTTGTGGCCTCGTCGAGCACGAAGATCTTCGGGTCCGCAAGGATCACGCGGGCAAACGAGATAAGTTGCTTTTCACCCGTCGAAAGGCGTGCGCCGCCCTCGCCAACCTCGGTATCGTAACCCTTTTCCAAGCGGAGAATGAATTCCTCCGCGCTCACCATGCGCGCAGCTGCACGCACCTGCTCATCCGTCGCGTCCTTCCTGCCGTAGCAGATGTTTTCGCGGATGGAGCCGGAGAAAAGATGCGGCGTCTGAAGCACGTACCCAAGCTTATCCTGAAGCCACAGCTGGCTGCGCTCCTTATAATCGCGCCCGTCCACCAGAATGCGGCCTTGCGTGGGCTCGTAGAAGCGGCACACGAGGTTGATGATGGTGCTTTTGCCGGAGCCGGTTTCGCCGACGAGGGCGATGGTTTCCCCGGCGCGCACCTTGAGGCTGAAATCGTCGAGCACACTTTCGCCGTCCTTATAGGAAAACGAAACATGCTCAAACTCGATCTGGCCCTTGATTTCCTCCCAGTTTTCGCGTTTGGGATGGAAGCTGTCACCGTACTTTTCCACGACCTCGTCGGTATCCGTGATTTCGCAAGGCGTGTCGATGAGGGTGATGACGCGCTCCGCGCTCGCCTGCGCGCTTTGCATTTCTGCAAGAATGGCAGCAAGCTGCTGGATGGGTTCGAAGAAGTTCATCGTGTAGGTGATGAACACGCTGAGCGTGCCGAAGCTTAAGCCCATCACCATCACCTCGTAGCCGCCGCGTTCAAGCGCAAGACCCGTGCCGATGGAGCCTAAAAACATCACAAGCGGCATGAAAATTGCGCTTAGCGTGGTCGCCTTGATGGAGGCGCGGCGCATTTCGCCCGTGAGCGAAACGAACTCATCGGTGTTTGCCTGTTCACGCACGAGGGTTTTGCTGGTCATGGCACCCATGATGCCCTCATTGAACGAGCCCGTGATGCGGGAATTGGTTTTACGCACCACACGCTGATATTTGAGGATGAGCCGCTGGAAGATGATGGAGATCACCACGAGCGGCGGAATCACCACCAGCACGATCAGCGCGAGCTTGTAGTTGAGCACCATAAGCGTGACCATTACGCCGATGACGTAGGCAAGCGCCCACATCATATCGACGATGCTCCACGCGATCATTTCGCTCAAGCGGGAGATATCGCTCACCATGCGCGCCATGAGGTAACCCACGGCGGTTTTGTCGTAAAAGGAGAACGACAGCTCCTGCAGCTTTTTGAACGCCTGCTGGCGGATGTCAAACGCGATGTTCATTTCAAGCTTGCCGGCGTATTTGATGAAGCCGGCGATGTTGAACGCCTGCAGGGCAATAAGCCCAAGGTACACAATGACAAACGGCACAATGCCCTCAAGGGTGCTCTTTTCAACGAAGTTGTCGATGGCATACCTGCTCATGAGCGGGAGTACGATGTCAACGCACGCCACCAAGAGCAACAGCGCCACGAGCGTATAGAATACTTTTTTGTAGCGGAGCGCGTATTTGAGAAGCCTTTTCCAGATGCCAAGGTCTATTTTTTTGCTATATTGGTCAAAATCCTGCTCCTGTAAGGTGCTCATTGCTCCTCACCACCTTCCTGTTTCAATTCATCCTCAAGCATGTTCTGGATGTGCGCGATGCGCCTGTAAAGTCCATCCTGCTTAAGGAGTTGTTCGTGCGTGCCCTGCTGCACAAGCTTGCCGTGCTCGAGCACAAGAATGTTATCCGCCTCGCACAGCGTTGTGATGCGGTGCGAGATGATGAACGTTGTGGTATTTTCGCGACGGTGCCTCAAGGCCGTGCGGATGGCCGCATCGGTTTCCGTGTCGACCGCGCTCATCGAATCATCGAAAATGATGATGGGCGCTTTTTGCATGAGCATCCGTGCGATGGCGACGCGCTGCTTTTGGCCGCCCGAAAGCGTTACACCGCGCTCGCCTACCATTGTTTCGTAGCCGTTGTCGAATTTTTGGATCACATCGTGCACGGCCGCCACGCGGGCGGATTCAAAAACCTCATCCTCGCTCAAGGAGGGGTTCGCGATGCGGATGTTTTCCATAATGGTGCGCGAGTACAAAAACGGTTCCTGCAGCACGATGCCGATGTTTTTGCGCAAATGCCCGCGCTCAATGTCGTTGAGGTTCACACCGTCCACAAGGATTTCGCCCTTGGTGCAGGTGTAAAGCCTTTGGAGAAGCTGCACAAGGCTCGTTTTGCCGCTGCCGGTGGAACCGAGTATGGCAACCGTTTGCCCGGGCCTTGCGGTAAAGGAAATGTCCTTGAGCACGTCGTCGTAGGCATCGTATCCGAAGCACACGTTTTTGAACTCGATGCAGCCCTTGATCTCGGGCGTGAGCGCTTTGCCGGGTTCCTTTTCCATGTCGTGGTCGAAGATCTCCCCGAGCCTGTCGAGCGAAACCGTGGCCTTACCAAGGTCCGCAAGCACGCGGCCAAGCTGACGCACCGGCCATGTGAGCATGGCAGTGTAGCTTGCAAACACCAGAAGCGTGCCGAGCGTCATCCCTTGTGTAACGCAGAAGTAGATGCTCGCAAACAGCGACAGACCAATCTGCACGTAGCCAAACGCATCCGAGATGCCCCAATAGAGGCCCAAAAGCTTGATAAGCTTATAGGTTTTCTCGCGGAAGTCTTCGTTGACGGCAGTGAACTTTTCTACTTCACTGTGCTGTTGGCCAAATGCGCGCACCACTCGAACACCCGTGAGGTTTTCCTGAATGGTGGCGCTCAGCTTACCTTCCGCCTCATCGGAGGCTGTAAAGTATTTGCGCACATACTTGAAGTAGATAAAGGACGATGCGCACAAAAACGGCATGAGCGAAACCGAAATGATCGCAAGCTGCGTGTTGAGCGAGAACATAACCGTGCCCGCAAGCGCAACCATCACCACCGTGCGGACGATTTCTAGAAGCTGCTGCGAAATAAAGCGGCGTATGGTCTCCACGTCTGAGGTGCAGCGCTGCACCAAGTCGCCTGTGGAAACGTGCTTATAGTAATCGTAAGGCACGTTTTGCAAATGCCAGTAAAGCTTGTCGCGCAAGGTCTTTGCAATACCCTCGCTCGCGATGGCCGTGTAGTAGCGGCGCGCGAATGTCGCAAGCCCGTTTACAACGGTAAAGCTTACGAGCGCCAACGCGCATACATACAGGCTGGTTTTCAAAAACTCCCTGCCGCCAATGCTTTCCACCCATTGCATGATGAAAGCGGGCAGGTTGCTTTCCTTGTCGCCAATCACATAATCGACCGTAAAGCTGATTACAAGCGGCCCGCAATAGGACGCAGCAACCGCTATCACAAGGAAAATCGCGCTGAGCACGAGCCCCCATGTATTGCCTTTGAGCATCAGCCGTACGACTTTCCAGTTGATGGGCTTTTTTTCCGTTTTGTTGTTGGAACTCTCCAAGATCGTTCACCTCCAAATTTGCGCCGCGCTTTGGGCGTTGCGCGGCGGCCGTGCCGCAGCCGCGACGATAAAACAAAAAGACCATGGAACGCGTCCATGGTCTTACAAGCAGGCTTAACATATAGCAATGTTAATGCGTTGCGTGAATAGGCCGTGTGACATTCGTTCCCGACGTAGCCAAAAAGGACAGACTTCCCCCAATCCCGACACGATCGGTGATAAAGAGTTTGTTGATGAGCATCATGTTCACGGCCTCCTTTCTGCTTTATCTTCGGCTGCACAGCCAAAAACAATTATAACGGCATTGCCATAAATATGCAATAGGAATTTAACAAATATATTGACGAAATTTTAATATATGCGATTAAGCGCGGATCAAATACGCCTTGAGAAGCTCAAATGTGTTTTTTACCCCGTCCACATGCGAACGCTCATAGCCGTGCGAAGCGTATACGCCAGCGCCGATGAGCGCATGCTTTACGTCTGCGCCGGCGCTAAGCGCGGCGTCCGCATCCGAACCGTATGAGGGGTAAATGTCCACCGCGTAATCGATGCCGCACTCCTTTGCGATGCGGATAAGCGCCGTGGTAGTTTCATAGTCGTACGGGCCTGCGGAATCCTTCGCGCAAATGCTCACCTGATGTTCGTCGCAGGTCAAACCTTCGCCCACACAGCCCATGTCCACGCACAGAACTTCTTGAATATCCTCAGGGAAACCGGCCGCACAACCATGCCCAACTTCTTCATAAACGCTCAAAAACAGATCAACCCTACGGTTGAGCTTTGCGCCGCTTTCTTTCACATGTTTTGCAAACGCAAGCAAAATGGCAACGCTGAGCTTATCGTCCAAAAACCGGCTTTTGATGTAACCGCTCTCGGTCACGACGGTGCGCGGGTCAAAGCACACATAATCGCCCACGGCGACGCCGAGCTTATGCACATCTTCCGCATTTTTCACGCGCTCATCAAGCACCAGCTGCATACCCTTAAAGTCGCGCTTCTGATCGGCATATTCGGTGTTGACGTGAGCGGAAGGGTCGTTCATCTGCATACAGCCCGTGTAGGTTTTCCCAAACCGCGTTATGACCACGGCGTTTTCGGCTTCGACGTTGTTGGCCTGAAGCCCGCCCACGCGCGTAAGGCGAAGCCTGCCGTTTCCCTTCACCTCCGCGACCATGGCACCAAGCGTGTCAAGGTGTGCGCTCACGAGAATGGGGTTTCCTTCGCCGCCTACGCTGCACAGCACGCAGCCCTTGTTGGTAAACTTGGGTTCGTAACCGAGGCGCTTGAATTCATCCATCGCGTAGCGCGCGGCCTCAATGGTATAGCCGCTGGGGCTTGGGATGGCGGTGAGCTTTTTGAGCTGCTCTAAAATGTACTGCATATTCCCTCCTATTGTTTTATAAGCTGTACGCGAGCGTATACACCGTGGACACCACGCCGCCCGCAAGAAGAATCACATAAACAGCTTTTCGAAACCCTTGGTTGTCTATTCTTTTGTGGAACAACATCCCTAAGAGAACGCCGCCAATCACAAACGGCAGCGCCTTTGCGGCGCTGATCCACACGTTTTTTTGATATGCTTGAAGAAATATGGCGCGTAGCGGTATTGCGACCGCGTTTACCACGAGCCACATGGCGCTCATGGTGGCGCGAAACTCCCCCTTGTCGCGCATGCGTTCTGACGCATAAAGCGTAATGAGCGCGCCGCCGGTGGAAAACATGCCCTGCACCATTGCACCGCACAAAAGCGCCGAGATTTGAAGAGGTTTTGAAAGCGGCTTCGGCTCCGACTTTTTCACAAACCCAAAGTAACAGTAATAAAGCCCCACGAGTGTGATTACAAGGCCTAGCGCAATTTTAAGCGCGCTTTGGTAGCGGCTCAGCGCCCCGAAGGCCAAAACGCCCACCGGCAGAAGAGGCACAACGAGCAGCGTGATTTTTAAAACTTCTTTCCAGTTGACTTTCTTAAACTGCGTAGCGGTCAACAAAGCCGCCACGACGAGTGCGTTAACGCCTAAGAGCGCAATGCTCTCGCCCACGTCCATAAAAAGAGCCAGAAACGGCAAAGCGACCGCTGTTGAGCCGAATCCGGCGAAACCTTCAATGATTTCGGAAAGAAAAGAAACGACAAAATACCAAAGCATTCCGCACGACCTTTCGGTTATCAATTATACCGTATCCGCACGGAAAAAAACAGCGGGAAATTCCATATTCCGACACGTCGAAACGCAAAAATAAGCCGCGCGCAGCGAAGGGAATTCGCTGCGGCGCGGCTTGTCGGGGAGCTTTTTTATTTCATCAGCGAAAAGCGCAGTTCCACTTTGAAAAGGTCGCCGTCGGCACTCAAGTTCAGGCTTCCACCCTGGAGCTCCGTAAGGCTTTTTGCGATGGAAATCCCCAAACCACTCCCCTCGCTCCCACGGGAAGCATCGCCACGTGCAAAGCGTTCCGTTAGCTCGTCGAGCGACATGTCGAGCGGCTCGCGCGAGATGTTTTTGATTCGGATCAGCAGCGCATTGCTGTCGGTTACCGCCTCGCAGTACACACGCGTTGAAGGCAGCGAATACTTTACCGCGTTTCCAAACAGATTGTCGAGCACGCGCCACAAAAGCCTGCCGTCCGCAAGAATACGCGGCAACCCATCTTCCACGCGCACCTGGGGCGAAAGCTCTGCGGCGGCAAACCGCTCTGCGTACTCCGCCACGCTCTGGTGCAAAAGCTCGCCTACGTCAGTTGGCTCAAGCGTCACGCTGACCGCACCGCTTGAGGCCCTCGACGCCTCAACGATGTCTTCCGTGAGCTTTTTAAGCCTTTGCGCCTGCCGTGAAAGCACCTCCAGGTACTGCTGCGCGGCTTCTCCCTCAATTTGCTCTTTCTTTAAAAGATCCACATAGTTGACAATGGAAGTAAGCGGCGTTTTCAAATCGTGCGACACGTTGGTAATGAGGTCGGTTTTCATTCGTTCGCTTTTCATGCGCGCTTCAATCGCACTGTTCGTCCCCTCGGCAATACCATTGAGTGCCTGCGCGTGCTTTTTAAGTTCCGGTAAGAGGTTTTCGGTTCCAATGCGTGCTTCTAGTTGCCCGCTTGACAGCGCCTCGGTGCCGTCTTTGAGCCGCTTCCATTGCAGCGCAACGATGCACACGCCGGCAAGCCCCGCAAAAAACAGCAGGAGGAATGGCACCGGCCCCCACTCCCTGTATGCGCCAAGAAACGAGAGCACCAAAAGTAGTACGCACGCCGTGTAAGCACCGATTGCCTTCCATAAAACTCCAATGTTTTTGTAAACACCGTACAAAAACCTTGACGCAGCCTTGAGACAGCGCCACATGAAAAGAAGCACGATCACCGTTATATTGGTGCGAAGAAACGTACCCGCCTTGACGCGCGCGGCAAAGGTCATGGCAAGCATAAGAAACATGAGTGCGACGCAAACAACGATCACAGCGGCGGGCACCAGCAAGAGTACTTCAGAATTACCATAGTCCAAAACGTAGCGGAGGATCCACAAAAGTGCCGTGCAGGCAAGCGCAC
>JAEZGQ010000247.1 GCA_023416895.1 Bacillota bacterium
GGTGCTACCTATTACGCCTGCGGCCCCACGCCCATGCTTCGCGCCGCGGCGGAAGCGGCGGACGCTGCGGACGCACGGCTTTTCGTGTCGCTTGAAAAGCGCATGGCCTGCGGCGTGGGTGCGTGCCTCGGCTGCACTTGCAAGACGGAGCTTGGCAACAAGCGAGTTTGTAAGGACGGGCCGGTGTTTGACTATAAGGAGGTACGCCATGCCCTCTAACCCGCTTGAAACAACGCTTCTTGGCGTTACTTTGAAAAACCCCGTCATCGCGGCCTCGGGCACCTTCGGCTTCGGGCGAGACTATGAAACGCTTTTCGACCTTTCCCGTTTGGGCGGCATCAGCGGCAAGGGGCTTACCCTAAACGGAAGCTTGGGCAACGGCGGCGCGCGCATTTTCGAAACGCCCGCGGGGCTTCTCAACAGCATCGGCCTTGAAAACCCGGGCGTTAAGGCCTTTGTAAAGGAGGAAGCGCCCTACATGCGCGCGTTGGGCTGTGCGGTAATCGCCAACCTCGGCGGGCACAGCGAGGAGGATTACGTTGTTGGCGCGGAGCTTTTGAACGAGGCCGACATCGACATTCTAGAGCTGAACATTTCCTGCCCCAACGTGAAGGCGGGCGGCATGTCGTTTGGGATGCTACCCGAAAGCGCGGCACACATTACCAAAAAAGTGAAAGCAGCCTCAAAGCACCCCCTTATGGTAAAGCTTACGCCAAACGCGCCGGACATTGCCGCCGTGGCGCTTGCCTGTGAGGGTGCGGGTGCGGACGCATTGAGCCTTGTGAACACCTTCTTAGGCATGGCCGTGGACGTAAAGAAAAGGCGTGCCGTGTTCGACAATGTCTATGCGGGCCTTTCCGGCCCCGCCATACGTCCCATCGCGCTTCGGATGGTGCACCAGGTCGCAAAAAGGGTAAACATCCCCGTCGTTGGCATGGGCGGTATTACACGCGCGGAGGATGCGCTCGGGTTTCTTATGGCGGGTGCGCGCGCCATACAGGTAGGTTCCATGACCTTTGCCGACCCGCGCGCCATGCTTAATATCATTGACGGGCTTATGGACTACTGCGTGGAAAACAAGCTTTCCAACATCGGCGAACTATGCGGCATTTTATAAAGAAACAGAGGAGGAACTATGGCAGACAATCTTAGTATCATGAAGCAATGCGAAGCGTTTTTGGAGGGACATTTCCTACTTTCCTCGGGCTTGCACAGCGGCGGCTATTGCCAATGCGCAAAGCTTCTTCGCTTCCCCAACCTTGCGGCGCAGGTGCTTGAGGGCGTGGCGGAGCAGGTAAGGCCGCTTGGCGCCACCAAGGTGTGCGGCCCTGCCATGGGCGGGATCCTCGTATCCTACGAACTTTCGCGCCAGCTTGGCCTTGAGAGCATCTTCACCGAGCGCAAGGACGGCGAAATGCAGCTTCGGCGCGGTTTCTCCGTGGGTGCGGGCGACAAAATCGTCATCGCGGAGGACGTCGTTACCACGGGCAAATCCACCATGGAAACCGTAAAGGTGCTGGAGGACATGGGTGCGAAGGTGATTGGCGTGGCGTGCATTGTTGACCGGCGCGCGAAGGATTGCACCTTCTCTTTGCCTGTATATGCCGCCCTCACGCTAAAAATAGAATCCTACGACCCCGCCGCCTGCCCGCTTTGCGCCGCGGGCGAATACAAGCTTGAAAAGCCCGGCAGCCGCGAGAAGATATAGACGATTGACGGGAGCGGAAAAGGGAAACGGGAACCGTATTGAGAGATACCAAAAAAAGCAGCCTTCTTGGAAGCGCTGCTTTTTGTTTTTGCCATGGAACAAGGGCCTTCCGTTCCGGCGGAGCGGCTTTAGCGTTGTGCGGCGGCTTCAAGACCCTTCGTCTGAAAAAGGAATTTATCCTCTTTTGACCAAATGTGTTGGTCATCGCAGATATACCCTCTCAGCCATAGCTCACCGTTCATTTTTCTGATATAAAACCCTTTGGGAAAATCAACATCGTTTGACAAGGGAAGCGATGCGATTGTAATCGAACCGACCGGCGCCCGATGTTGTTTGTCTGCTCCCTCCTCCACTTCCTTTTGTTCCATGTACGTCAAGCGAAAAAAAGGAGCCAGCCCCAACGGGCATAACCCATACCCTGATATTTTCCCTTGCTCCAATATTTCCGAAAGTGAAGCGCCTCGGCAAAACCCCAAACTTCCAACGGTAACCTCTACAACGTTATAGATACTGCCTTCCGGCGGCATTGTAAACGCCGAATGGTTCAGCAGCATTTCCGCATAACCGTTTAACTTTATGCCGTTTTCTTTCAGCAGCTGCAAAAGTTTCGTTTTATCCGCTGTTGTAATATGGACTTCATACGTGGTCATATGCCCGCTCCCATCAATCGCATTTTTTCCGTCCACTTAATATCTGCTTTGCTTCTATCCGATTTTTTAAAGCGCATCCCAAAGTATATCAATACTATAGCACAAATCAGGTACGGTGCAGATGGTTTCATCGGTTTCGTAAAGCCAAACAAAACGGCACCCCGCCGGGATGCCGCTTTTTGCTTGTTCACCATTGTTATCGTAGGCATTTTTGCTTTAGGCAGGTTGCATTGCTGCTTTTGAACGGCATTCGCTGCAAAAAGTCCGTCATTTCAGCGGTTCCGGTAAAAAGAAAAGCCGGAATGCAGAAAAGATTGCTTACATTTCTCCCCGATTCGGCGCCGTATCAGCCAATTGTGCTATTCAAGCACCTTTGCGATGTTTTCAAACAGCTCGGGGATATGGATGTGCTGCGGGCAATGGCTCTCGCACGCACCGCAGGCGATGCAGTCCGAAGCCTTTCCCCCGTTGCCTATGTTCCAGCGATACTGGCCCTTGGCGCTTACTAGGTTGTTGTACAGCGTATAGTCGTTAAACGCCTCAAACACGCCGGGGATGTTGATCTTCTGCGGGCACTCATCCACGCAGTATTTGCACGCGGTACACGGGATCGTAGGTATCTTTTTTAGCCGTTCCACAACGTCGGCAACGATGGCGTGCTCCGAAGCGGTCATGGGTTGGAAGTCTGCCATGTAACTCACGTTGTCGTCCATTTGCGCCATGTCTGACATGCCGCTGAGCACCATCATAACGCCATCCAGCGACGCCGCGTAGCGCATGGCCCACGAGGCCACGGAGGCATTGGGGTTTGCCTGCCGGAAAAGACCCTGTATTTCGGGCGGCATTGCGGCCAGTGCGCCGCCCTTGAGCGGTTCCATCACGATAATGGGTGTGCCGTGCTTTCGGGCAACCTCATAGCACAGCCTCGACTGCACGCCTTTGTCTTCCCAATCCGCGTAGTTGATTTGCAATTGCACAAACTCCGCTTCCGGATGCTCCGTGAGGATTTTATCTAAGCACTGCGCGTCATCGTGGAACGAAAAGCCGAGGTGACGTATCAAGCCTTTTTCCTTGAGCTCAAGGCCGAATTGCCACGCGCCGAATTTTTCGGTCTGCAAATAGCTGTCGAGGTTGAGAGCGTGCAGCAAATAATAGTCAAAATAGCCCGCACCGGTGCGCTCGAGCTGTGTATCAAAAATGCGCTGCATGTCCTCGGGCTGCTTCACCGCCCAGACCGGCAGCTTTGTGGCCAAACGGAAGGAATCGCGAGGATACCGCTTGACGAGCGCCTC
>JAEZGQ010000248.1 GCA_023416895.1 Bacillota bacterium
TGTTTCCGTGTTTGCGGGCTATTACCTTGCACTCGTATGCGCGCCCGTTTACTTCATGAAGCACGAATCGGCCACCGCCAATTTGCTTTTGAAGCTCAGCCGCATTTACAGCGACTGCAACGACAACGCCTTGGAGCTCGCCACCACGCAGAAAGCGCTTGACGCCTACCTTGAAGTATACCAGAACCTCGACCTTACACCGCCGCAGGAGCAGCAACTGTGCATCATCACCGCCGAGCTTTACCTGAAGCTTGGGGATGTGAAAAACGCAAAGAGCTACTTCTTCCGCGCAAAAACCATGGAGCCCGCCACCCCCCGCCTTACCGATCAAGCGGAAAAAAGGCTTTTGGACATTACGCTCATGGAGCAGGAAGCGGAAAAGGCCGCAAAGCAGGAAGAAGAGGCCGCCGGCAAAAAGGGGAAAAAGTAAAAAACCGCAAAGCAACAACAAGCCGCTTCGGGATACCCCGAGGCGGCTTTGCATTTGTCTGATAGCGGCTTACTTTTCGCGGTATGTGGCTGTTTTGTCTTTCAAAAGCACGTCGTGTGCGCCGCCCTCGCTGATGCTTGCGGCGGAAACAAGGGTAAGCTTTGCTTTTTGCCGAAGCTCATCGATCGTGAGCGCACCGCAGTTGCACATGGTGGAACGCACCTTTGCAAGCGTGGCGGCGAGGTTGTCGCGCAGGCTGCCCGCGTAGGGAACGTAAGAATCCACCCCTTCTTCAAACGAGAGTTTTGCGCCGCCGCCCATGTCGTAGCGCTGCCAGTTTTTGGCACGCGCACTGCCCTCGCCCCAATATTCTTTCATGTAGACGCCGTTGATCAAAACCTTGCTGGTAGGGCTTTCATCGAAGCGGGCAAAGTACCTGCCAAGCATGCAAAAATCACACCCCATGGCAAGCGCAAGGGTGATGTGGTAGTCGAGCACGATGCCGCCATCGGAACAAATGGGCACATAAATACCGGTTTGCTCAAAATATTCGTCGCGCGCTTTGGCGACCTCGATCACCGCCGTGGCCTGCCCGCGCCCAATGCCCTTTGCTTCGCGCGTGATGCAAATGGAGCCACCGCCGATGCCGACCTTGATAAAATCCGCCCCAGCATCCGCAAGGAAACGAAACCCGTCGCGGTCCACTACGTTGCCCGCGCCGATTTTCACCGTTTCGCCGTACCTTTGGCGCACAAAAGCGAGCGTGCGCGCCTGCCATTCGGAAAAACCGTCGGACGAATCGATGCACAGCACGTCAGCGCCCGCTTCCACAAGCGCCGGAATACGCTCCTCATAATCGCGCGTGTTAATGCCCGCGCCCACGATGTAGCGCTTTTGCGCATCCAAAAGCTCAAGCGGGTTTTCCTTGTGACTGTCGTAATCCTTACGGAACACGAAGGCAATCATATTGCCCTCTTTGCTGATCACAGGAAGGGCGTTGAGCTTGTGATCCCAAATGATGTTGTTGGCTTCCTTAAGGCTTATGCCCTCGTAGGCAAAAATGAGCTTATCGACGGGTGTCATAAACTCCTTCACCTTCACGCTTCGCTCCATGCGGCTCGGGCGGTAGTCGCTGCTTGTGACCATGCCCAAAAGCTTTCCCGTGGGCGTACCGTCGTGCGTAACGGCCACGGTAGAATGCCCGGTTTTCTCCCTAAGGCGCAAAATGTCCTCAAGGGTTTGATCGGGCATGATGTTGGAATCGCTCGGGGAAAAGCCCGCCTTGTACGCCTTGGCGCGGCGCACCATTTCGGTCTGCGCGTTTATGCTCTGCGATCCGTAAATAAAAGCGACGCCGCCCTCCCGCGCCAGCGCAACGGCCATTTTGTCGTCGGAAACGGCCTGCATGATGGCGGAAACGAGCGGCACATTGATGGAAAGCGGGCTTTCCTCACCCTTTTTGAAGCGGCAAAGCGGCGTTCGTAGGTTAGTATTTTCCGGCGTACACAAGACAGACGAATACGAAGGAACAAGAAGGTATTCCCCAAAGGTATGCGAGGGTTCCTCAAAATAAAAAGCCATGTTCGACCTCCGGCGAGAATGATACGGGTTGATGATTTCTACCATTATGCCCGCGGCAAGGTGTTCCGTCAAGGTGCAGGCATCAAAGGCGCAAAGAAGATCAAGCAAGGCGCAACCGGTGGCTTACAAGCTGGAAAGCCTCAGTTTCTTGTAAATTGTACCGGCATGCTTTATGCTGAACCAAAGAAAGAGGGGGCGTATATCATGAACCAAGGATTGATCGCAAAAAATCTCTGTTTTCTACGGAAGCAACACAACCTCACGCAGGAAGCCTTGGCAACTGAGCTTTGTGTTTCAAGGCAGGCCGTTTCAAAATGGGAAACAGGCAACACCCTTCCGGATCTTGAGGCGCTTATCGGCCTTTCAAAATTATACAAAACCACGATCAACGAACTTTTGGAGCCGGTAATTCGCGCACCTTACATCGACAGTTTTGAACACATTTCCATGCTGGACAAGGAAAGACTGACGGCAGTTGTTTCTTCCCTCTCAAAAGAAGAGATCGTAAAAGCGTGTATGGGTGCATCGCCTCAGGTCAACGCCTTTTTGGAAGCGCTTCTGCACGAAATCTACTTTCAAGAAGAGAGGGAGCGCCTCGGAAGAGTCCGCATGGAAGCGGTGGAGGATGCGCAAAACTGCATCGTCAGCCTGATTAACTTATCTTAATTTATCATCGATCTTCAAAAAGCATTTCATGCATCAGCGACTAAGAAGCGGCGCGTATTCGTGCAACGCTTTGCGCCGTGCTTTATAATCCGGCAGCACACCCTCCACCTCTGCCCAAAACGCGGAGGAATGGTCGCGCCGCCTTAGGTGCGCAAGCTCATGCACCACAACGTAATCCACCAGCTCTTTGGGTGCTGCGACGAGCCGCCAAACAAGGTTGATGCTTCCTTCCGGCCCGCACGAACCCCAGCGCGTGATTGCGGAGGACAGGCGAAGCGACACATACCTTACGCCCATTCTCTGTGAAAAATACCCGAGCCGCTCCTCAAAATGTGCGCGCGCGCGTTCCTTATACCACGCCTCCACGGCCTTCTTTGCGCTTTCACGCTTCTTCATGGGTACAAACAGCACGCCACCCGAGGAAAAAACCTTGCTTGCGTTTTCGGAATAGTGGAGCATAAGGTTTTCCCCTAAAAAGAGAAAATGCTCGCCCTCCGCGTAAGCGTGGAGCGGGAAACGCGAGAGCCGCGCGCGGCTTTCGCTTTGTTTTTTCAAAATCCAATCCGCTTTTTCGCGCACGGCATCTTCGATGGTGCTCATTGGAACGCGTTTTGGCGCGCGCACCACAAGAAGCCCTTGTTGCGTAACGCTTAGGCCTACGCTTTTTCTGGCGCTTCTTATAAGCTTATCGATGCGCGGCGTTTGCATACCGTTTCCCCTTTGGTGTTTTTTCCATTATAGCGCAAAGCCACAGTACAAAGAAACCCGCAATAAGCACATGG
>JAEZGQ010000044.1 GCA_023416895.1 Bacillota bacterium
ACCTCGGGCTGCGCCGTCCAATACCCCGCACTGTTGGGCGAATAGGCGGGCGTTGCGCCATAGTTGCCGTCGGTGCGCATAAAGCCGTCGCGGTGGTATTCGTTCACCTCGCATTTGGCGCGGTTGACGGGAATATGGTTGTAATTCACGCCCAAGCGGTAACGCTGCGCATCGCCGTAGGAAAAAAGCCTTCCCTGCAGGAAACGATCCGGCGAGAAGCCAATGCCCGGCACCACATGCGCGGGGGTAAATGCAGCCTGCTCCACCTCGGCAAAATAGTTTTGCGGGTTGCGGTTGAGCTCCAACACGCCCACCTCGATGAGAGGAAACTCCTTATGCCGCCAAATTTTTGTGATGTCGAAGGGGTTTTCGTAGTGCGCCTTGGCCTGCGCCTCTGTCATCACCTGAATGTACATCGTCCAACGCGGGTAATCGCCCCGCTCGATGGCCTCATACAGATCCTTGCCGTGGAATTCACGATCCATGCCGTTGATTTTGGCTGCTTCTTCGTTGGAGAGGTTTTTAATGCCCTGCTGCGTTTTGAAATGAAATTTACACCACACGCGCTCGTTCTTTTCGTTGTAAAGCGAAAACGTATGCTCGCCGAAGAAGTGCATGTTGCGGAAGGACGCGGGAATTCCGCGGTCGCTCATTACAATGGTAATTTGGTGGAAGCATTCCGGCAGCAGCGTCCAAAAATCCCAGTTGTTCTGAGCGGAACGGCGGCCGGTATGCGGGTCGCGCTTGACGGCACGGTTCAAGTCCGAAAAGTTATGTACGTCACGGATGAAGAAGGTGGGCGTGTTGTTGCCAACAAGGTCCCAGTTGCCTTCTTCGGTGTAGAACTTCGTCGCAACGCCGCGGATGTCGCGTTCACAGTCCGCCGCGCCGCGCTCACCTGCAACGGTGGAAAAGCGAATAAAAAGCTCGGTTTCCTTGCCCTGTTGCAAAACCTTGGCCTTTGTGTAGCGGGAGATGTCATGCGTTATGGTAAGCTTGCCGTAAGCGCCCCAACCCTTCGCGTGCATACGCCGTTCGGGAATAACCTCACGGTTGAAGTGCGCCATTTTTTCCATCAACCATACATCCTGCATTACAACAGGCCCGCGCGCCCCTGCGGTGATAGAATTTTCATTGTCGGCCACCGGCGCGCCCACTTCGTTTGTTAGCTTCTTGTACTCGTCCATCGTTACCTCCTTATTGATTTGCTAGAAAAGATTTGCTGTTTTTACTTTATCATAAGCAAAGATCAAAATCAACGGTATTAGTACCTAGTATTAAATAGCTCTTTTTGCTTTCCTTTCTGTCAAAGCGCCACTACGTTGACAGCGCGGCGTGGCACAGTCTACAATAAAAATGCTTTCAAGAAACTCCATAAATGAAGCAATTCTTGCGGGGTTTCAGCGAACCACACAATCTGCAAATGATGGCCTTGTTTTCAATTTAGGAAAGGAACCTACATGGAGCGGAGGATTTCTTTTTTTGCCGCTGCGCGCGCGCTCAAGGGCAACCAGAGGGCCTGCGTGATTGCGGAGCCTTTCTGGGCGATTCCCTACTATTTGTTTTTGCCCTTTGCATCCATGTACATGGCCGCAATCGGCCTTCGCGACGAGCAGATCGGCTTCCTTGCAAGCCTCGGCCCGGCGCTTCAGTTCGTGTGGGGTCTTTTATCGGGCGCGATCATTGAAAAATACGGCAGACGGCGTACGATGCTCGTTTTCAGCCTTTTGAGCTGGACGGTGCCTTGCGCGCTCTGGGCCGGGGCGCAAAGCTATTTGTTCTTCGTAATCGGCGCTGTTTTCAACAGCATGTGGCGCATTACCGGAAACTGCTTCAGCTGCATCATCGTGGAAGATGGCGACGACCGCCTTTTGGTGCACGCCTATACCATACTGGGCGTGATCGGGCTGGTCGCGGGCTTCCTTTCGCCCGTGGCAGGGCAGCTTATTGAGCATTTCTCCCTTGTACCCGCCATGCGGGTTTTGTACCTTGTGGCGATGGTTTCCATTACCGTAAAGGCATTTACGCTTTACCGCCTTTCGCGCGAAAGCACCGCCGGAAGGCTTGCGATGGAACAGAGCAAGGGGCAAAACTTCTTCACACTGGCGCTTGGAGGCTGGCCTGCGTTTCGCGCTGCCATGCGCCAAAAGCGCATACTTCTGTGCGTTGTTTTCATGACGCTGATGAGCGGTTACAACATCGTGCAGGCCACATTTTGGCCGCTGTACGTTACCGATGCCTACGGCATAAGCGATGCGCTTTACTCGGTATTGCCGTTTGTAAAAAGCGCGGTGATGCTTCTTCTCTACCTGTTTGTTACCCCCCGCATACGGCTCGTTTCGGTGCGCCGCCCGCTTATTTGGGCGCTTGGCGTGCAAACGCTCGGCCTTGCGGCGCTTCTTTACGGTGCAAAAAACGGTATGGTTTTTGCGGCATTTCTTTCGGCGGCATGCGAAGGGTTTGCGCTTTCTCTCCTTGGACCTTTGAGCGAAACGCTCTTGGCTACCAGCATCCCAAACGAGCAACGCGCGCGCATCAACAGCCTCGCCACGGCCACGGTGCTTTTGTTGAGCATGCCTGCGGGCTGGCTTGCGGGCATGCTCTCCGCACACAGCCGAGCACTCCCCTTTGTGCTCAATTTGTGCCTGCTCGCGGCGCAGGCCGTTGTTGCCTTTTTCATTGCAAAAGGTCAAAGCCGCACAAACGGTGAAGTAAACGCGTGAACCAATGTTTTTGCGATTTGCAAAAACATTTTCTTTTTTTGGTTTTCCTGTTGACATCGGCTCGTATTTTTAGTATTCTAGCAAAAATACTGCGGGAACAAGCCGCCTCCAAGGAGCAAAAACATGCCGGGTTGCCGAAAAAGCAAAACTGCATATGGTCGTTTTTTAAGAAACACTGGTTTTTAAGAACCAAGTGTTTTTTTTTAGGAAAATTTGCCCAACATTCCAAATTTCCATAGAAGGAGAGTATGCTATGCTCAAAAACAGAAACCTCATTGCGCCGAGCGACTTCACCGTGGACGAGATCGAAGAAGTGCTCGAACTTGCCGGACGCATCGTGAAAGACCCGGTTTCCTTCGCGGATGCCTGCAAGGGCAAACTCCTGGCGAGCTTGTTTTACGAGCCCTCCACCCGCACCAAGTTTTCCTTTGATGCCGCAATGCTGCGGCTCGGCGGGCAGACGCTCGGCTTTTCCGACCCCACCACATCGAGCGCAGCCAAAGGCGAAACCATCGCCGACAGCGCGCGCACCATTTCCAAATACGCGGATTTGATTGTGGTACGCCACCCCAAAGAAGGCACGGCAAAGCTCATCAGCCAAAACGCGGACTGCCCGGTAATTAACGCGGGCGACGGCAGCCACCACCACCCCACCCAAACGCTGACGGACCTTCTCACCATCAGAAATTACAAGGGCTCGTTTGACGGCCTGACCGTGGGCGTGTGCGGGGATTTAAAATTCGGCCGCACCATGCACTCGCTCGTCACCTGCTTGGCCCGCCACGGCAAGGTACGCTTCCTCTTCATATCGCCGGAGGAGCTTCAAATGCCCGCCTACATCAAAGCGGAGGTTTTGAAGCACAACGTAAGCTTTACGGAAACCGACAACCTCGAAAGCAGCATTTCCGAGCTCGATATCCTCTACATGTCCCGCGTGCAGCGCGAGCGCTTTATCAGCGAGGAGGAATATTTGCGCCTAAAGGACTTTTTCGTACTCAACAACGACAAAATGGCGCTTGCCAAAAAAGACATGATCGTGATGCACCCGCTGCCGCGCGTCAACGAAATCGCCACCGAGGTGGACGCAGACCCGCGCGCGGTCTACTTTGAGCAGGTGCGCTTTGGCATGTATGTGCGCATGGCGCTCATTCTGAAGCTTCTCGGCGCACAATAAGACACAGGTTTTACAAGGAGGAGGCAGCATATGATCAACGTATCCAAACTGAAAAAAGGCGTCGTGATCGACCACATCCGCGCAGGGCACGGCTACAAAATTTTCCAGCAGCTCGGGCTTGACCAGCTTGAGGATGTGGTGGTTTTGATGCGAAACGTGCAGAGCACCAAGCTCGGCCGCAAGGACCTGATTAAAATAGAAACCGACCTCGCGCTCAACCTCGACATGCTCGGCCTTATCGACCCGGGCGTAACCGTTTCCTTCGTGAAGGACGGGCAAATTGAAAAAATAAAGCTCTCGCTGCCCACGGAGGTTCACGGCATCCTTGCTTGCAAAAACCCACGCTGCATCACCCAGCAGGAGCGCATTGAAAACGTAAGCTTCCGCCTTGTGGACGCCGAGCGGCGGGAGTACGCCTGCGAATACTGCGACGCGCGCACGCGCCTTTGAGCCATGGCTGTAAGGTATAAAAATGCCCGCCTCGTAGACGCGA
>JAEZGQ010000081.1 GCA_023416895.1 Bacillota bacterium
GCGCATGGCCTCAAAATACCTGAGGACATCAGCGTTGTGGGGTACGACGGCATTTACCTTTCACAGGTATTCCGCCCGCGGCTGACCACGCTCAAACAGGATACCGACCGGCTTGGTATAACCGCCGCGCGCCTTCTCGTGCAGGCGATGAAGTTCCCCAAGGGCTCGATTCCGCAGCATGTGCTGATTCCGGGCACGGTGCTCGAAGGGGAAACCGTAAAGCAACTCTGAATGATTCCCACATCTCAAACATAATGTTTCTCGTCTTTCCCTTGTTCCTTTGCGCTATGGGCCGCGGGGGCGGCCATAACGATAAAACATCAAACAGGAGGAAAAGTCATGAAAACAAGCTCTTGGAAATTCTTGGCGCTCGTGCTTGTCGTTGTCATGGTGATGGGAGCAATGCTTTCCGCATGCACACCTGCCGTGTCTACGGAAGAACCCACCGCAGCACCCGTTGCTACACAAGCACCCGTGACCGAGGAAACGGCCGCGCCGGTGGAAGTACAGCCGGGTGGCGAACTTCCCCGCAATGAAACTCTTTACTTCGCTGGTCAGCAGTGGGGCGCCGTAAAGGGCTGGAACCCCCTGAGCAACGACAACAACAACGCCATGGTGCTTGCTGATTCAGCAGGCGGCAGCCGTATATGCATGTTTGAGACCCTCTATATGTACAACATGCTCGACGGTTCCATGGTTCCGTTGCTGGCGGACGGCGAACCCGTTTGGGCGGCAGACAAGTCCACCGTTACCGTGAAGATCAACCCCGCCGCCCGCTGGAGCGATGGCACGCCCGTAACCGCGCATGACGTCGCTTATACTTGGGAATGCGGCGTGAAGTACGGCAACTCCATGGGCACCGGCTATTCTCCCTTCATTGCATCCGTTGTAGCAACTGACGACTCCACCGTTGTCATCACTTCCACAATGACCGCTGAGGGCAAGCCGACCAACCCCCTCCAGCTCTCCTGCTTCATCGTACAGGCTTACATCATCCAGAAGGCCTGGTTGCAGACGCTTGAGGCGCGCAACACCGCCGATACCATCAAACAGGATCCCGGTGACGACGTCGTTTGGTCCGGCCCGTACACCAAGTTCTATGCAGACGACCAGAAGGTCGTGCTCGTCCGTGACGACAACTACTGGGGTCAGGATGCTTCCTTGTGGGGCAAACTGCCTGTTCCCAAGTACCTTGCGCACACCATCTATGCCGATAACGCCGCGGGCCAGGTAGCGTTTGCTGCCGGCGAAGTGGACGTTTGCCAGCAGTTCATTTCCAACATTCAGGATCTGTGGGAAGATCAGGGCCTGCCCATCTCCACCTATCTTGACG
This sequence comes from Bacillota bacterium, assembly GCA_023416895.1. Lineage (GTDB taxonomy): Bacteria > Bacillota > Clostridia > Christensenellales > CAG-138 > UBA7707. The sequence goes on from JAEZGQ010000081.1 coordinate 1,334, forward strand.
AACCCCCGTATGGCATTTGCGTAAATATGCCTACGGCTTGGTACAACATGAGCTCCTTCGGCCTTGACAATGCAGCCGTTCGTAAGGCCATTGCCATGGCGGTGGACTATGATGCCATCAACCAGAACGCTATGACCGGTCAGAGCCCCACCTTCCAGCAGGTTCCGCGTTCTCTGATGAACCCGACCCCGGGTGAACAGGCTCAGTACGACCACGAAGCGATTGCGGCGCTTGGGCTGCAGTGGGCCGGTAACGACATCGAAGGCGCCAACGCGCTGCTCGATGAAGCCGGCATCGTGGATACCGATGGCGACGGTTACCGTGAAATCGACGGCACGAAGCTTTCCTACAACGCATGCTGCCCCAACGGCTGGACCGACTGGCAGGCTGCCATGGAAATCGTAGCTGCTGCCGGCGAAAAGATCGGCATCGAAATCGTGACCGAGTTCCCCGAGTGGAGCGTATACCAGACGGTTGTTACCTCCGCTTCGCAGAGCGACTACGACATCTTCATGATGTGGACCGACTCCGCAACCCCGTCCCAGCCCTGGGGCCGTATGCGCATGCTTATGAGCTCCGAGTTCAACGGTGTTGAAAACAACTGGAGCGGCAACTGGGGTCACTACTCCAACCCGCGCATCGACGAGCTCGTCAAGCTGATCCCGCTTGAGAGCGATGCCGCCAAGCTCAAGGCATACTACACCGAGGCCGTTCAGATTTATCTGACCGACGTACCCTCGTTCTCGCTCATGTATCGCCCTGACAAATTCCATGCTGTGAACGAGTCCATTTGGACGAACTACCCCGCTTCCGATGACGGCAGGAACATCCCGCCGATGGACTGCACTGACGGTTACAGCATTGCAGCGCTCTATGATCTGCAGCTTGTGAACGGCTAATCATTGATGAAAGAGAAACAGCCATGTTTCAAAATTCACATAGAAACATGGCTGTTTCTTAATTCGGGGGAGGTACTCTTATGAAAGGCTACCGGAAATATTTCGGTAAAAAACTGGTGTGGTTTCTCATCACGTTTTTTGTTGCCGTATTGCTAAACTTCATTCTGCCGCGCCTACTTCCGGGAGATCCGGTAGCGGTCATCATGTCCAAGATCGCACGAGGCATATCCGACGCAAACGCCACCAAGCACATTTATGAGGAATACGCCGAAAAATTCGGCACCAACAAACCGTTCCTTGAGCAGATGGCCACCTATTTTAAAAACCTGCTCCAAGGCGACTTGGGGGTATCTTTCAGCCAATACCCCAGGCAGGTTTCCGATATCATCAAAAACGCCATCTGGTGGACGATCGCCCTCCAGTTTCCCGCAATCATTGTCGGCTGGCTGTTGGGTAACATCTTAGGCGCTCTGGCCGCCTATATCAGAAAAGGCTTCGACAAGCTTCTTATGCCAGTGTGCCTGTTCGTCAGCGGCGTTCCGGCCTTCGGCATGGCAATTGTACTTTTGGTTATCTTTGCGATCGGCCTGAAGGTTGCGCCGACCTCCGGCGGCTACGGCTTCGATTTGATTCCTGAATTTTCCATGAAATTTATCAAGTCCGTGATTGATCATTATGGGCTGCCGTTCTGGTCGATTGTCGTGATCTCCATCGGCGGGCAGGCCATCGGCATGCGCTCGATGTCCATCTACGAGCTCAACGCGGATTATGTAAAATACAGCCGCTTCTTAGGTATTAAGGACTGGAAAATTGTAACCTATGTATTCCGCAACGCCATGCTGCCGCAGGTAACGGGCCTTGCGCTTTCCATTGGAACGATGGTGGGCGGCGCGCTGATTGCGGAAATCGTATTCAGCTATCCTGGCCTTGGTACAACCATCCTTTCTGCCGTTACCATGAACGACTATCCGCTGCTTAGCGCTACGACGCTGATCGTTACCGTTATGGTGTTGCTCGCCACGTTTGCAATCGACATCATCTACGGTCTCATCGACCCGCGCGTCAAGGCTGCGCAGTTTGATTAAGGAGGGCGGATTTGAATGAAAAACAGCTTTAAGCAGGCATTCCGTTCCCCCAAATTCCTCGTCGGCTTTATCATCATGATGAGCATGCTTCTCACGCTTATCATTTACCCGATCTTCAACCCCGGCAACCCACTTGAGATGATCGGCCTCGGCTCATTCCTCAAGCCCGGTACTTACGTTTCTCTTTATGACGCTGTGGATGCTGACAAGAGCACCCTTAAGCTGAGCGAAGCCAGCCAAAACCGCATCGACAAGATCCTCGCACCGGAGGACCGTGTGGCGATGATCGAGTATCTTACGACAATCGGCGTTTATACAGACGAGATCGACCCTGAGGATACGAACGCGCTTCTTAGCGTATGGTGGGCGAACTATGACCCCTCGCAAAAGCCACAGGGAATGACCAAGGCCACGAGAAACTACTACAACCGCCTCAACAATGCGCTTGAAAGCGAAAAGCGCGGCGAAACGCTCGTGGTCGCCGAATACGGCGAAGACGGTGCGCTTATCGAGCACGGTACCATTGTCAATACAGATTATGTGAACACCTCTGACGTAGCAAACGTTAAGGTGCTGCCGCTTGGCACGGAGAGCTTCGGGCGTGATGTGCTCAAACAGCTTGTGGCGGCTACGGGGACTTCGCTCCGCATTGGGCTTATCGCGGGGAGCATCGCAACCTTCCTCGGGCTTATGCTCGGCCTTTTTGCAGGTTATGTGGGCGGGCTTTGCGACGATATCATCATGTTTATCATGAACCTTTTCACGGTAATCCCGAACTTTGTGCTTCTTCTCCTTATCTCCTATGGCATCGGGCAGGATGAGCGAGGCGCAAATACCGTGGCACTCGTGATTGGCTTTACGGCGTGGGTTTGGACGGCGCGTTCGGTGCGTTCGCAGGTCATATCACTTCGTAACCGCGACCACGTCAACATGTCAAAAATATCTGGTCACAGCCTTGTGCGCATCATCTTCACGGATATTCTTCCGTATGTTGCATCGTATGTGGTGATGGCGTTTATCCTGCAGATCAGCTCCGCGATTCTCGCGGAAGCGTCGCTGTCGATGATTGGCCTTGGTTCCAAAACCACAGCAGAACCTACGCTTGGCATTATGATGAACTGGGCCATTCTGTACGCGGCGCATCTGAACGGTTCTTGGTGGGCGTATCTGCCGGTGCTCATTACCATTGCGCTTATCAGCTTCTCGCTCAACCTCATGAATACCGGCCTTGACCAGGTGTTCAACCCGACGCTGAGAGATTAGGAGGCCGGTTATGGGAAACGTCATGCTTGAGGTGAAGAACCTCTCTACCAAATACATCACCCGCTTTCACGAGGATGTTTACGCCGTGGACGGCGTATCCCTCAAGATCGAGGAAGGGAAGTCGCTCGGAATCGCGGGAGAAAGCGGTTGCGGTAAATCCACACTCGCATTGAGCCTTATGGGCTATTACTTTGCACCGCTTCATTACATCAAGGGTGACATCATCGTGGACGGCAAAAACATTTCCATCATGAAGCCGGATGATGTGCGAAAATCCGTGCTCGGTACGGAAATCGCCTACATTCCGCAGGCGGCGATGAATGCTCTTAACCCTACACGAAGGATCATCAATTTCGTGGAAGACGTGATTCTTGCGCATCAGCCCAAAACCACCAAAAAGGAAATCTACGAGCTTGCTAGGGAACGCTTCAATGTGCTGGGCCTTCCTGAGAGCGTGCTTGCGCGCTATCCGGTAGAGCTTTCGGGTGGCATGAAGCAGCGTACAGTCATCGCCATTTCCACCATCCTTAAGCCCAAGGTGCTGATTGCTGACGAGCCCTCGAGTGCGCTCGACGTAACAAGCCAGAAAATGGTCATAAAGATGCTGCGCGAGCTGATGGAGAAGGGCTTTATCAAAGCGATGATCTTCATCACGCATGAGCTCCCGCTCCTTTATAACGTGACTGACGACATCATGGTGATGTATGCCGGGCAGATTGTGGAGCAGGGGACGGCGAAGGAAATGGTGTTCGACCCCATTCATCCTTACTCAAAGGGCCTCATGGGCTCCATCATCGTTCCCGAGGAAGGCACGCGCGACGTGAAGCTCACCGCCATTCCGGGCACGCCTCCCAACTTGAAAAAGCCGCCGTTTGGCTGCCGTTTCGCGGAGCGCTGCAAGTATGTAAAACCTGAGTGCATCGTTTCAAACGTAGCGTATACGCCATTTGGAGACGGGCGCGCATACCGTTGTATTCTTGGTGTAGATCAGCTGAGGGAGGTGTACGCGCATGAGTAACAAACAGAACCGCATCGACCTTGATAGCTGCGCGCTTTGCCTGAGTGGCAAGGGGGTTACCAAGGTGTACGGCACGGGCAAAAAGCGCATCGCAGCAGTGGATCATGTGGACTTTACCTTCCGCGAGGGTGAACTTGTTTCTATCGTGGGGGAGTCCGGCAGCGGCAAAACGACGCTCGCTAAAATGCTTTTGGGGCTTACAAACGTTACGGAGGGCGAGGTTTACTTTCAGGGTAAAAAGCGCGATATCAGCACGCAGGCGAAACGAAAGGAATACTGGAAAAGCATTCAGGCGATTTTTCAAGATCCGTTTTCGTCCTACAACGTGTTCAACAAAATCGACACGGTGCTTTTGGATTGCATCAACATGCGCGGCGGACGAAATCTCCCCCGCGAAAAAAAGATCGAGATGATGACCGAGGCGTGCCGCTTTGTAAACCTTGAGTTTGCCGAACTTACCAACAAATATCCGTTCGAGCTTTCCGGCGGCCAGATGCAGCGGCTAATGATCGCCCGCGTATTCCTTCTCAGACCAAAAATCCTTCTGGCGGACGAACCCACCTCCATGATCGATGCCTGTTCGCGCGCAACCATTCTCGATATGCTCTTGCAGCTTCGCGACGAAATCGGCATGACGATTATCTTCATCACGCACGACATCGGGCTTGCCTACTACATTTCCGATTCCGTGTATATTATGGAGCACGGCAAATTTGTGGAGAGCGGTACTGCGGACGAGGTCATTCTTAGCCCCAAGGCGGAATATACAAAACGCCTCATCAGCGACGTACCTAAAATTTATGAACCGTGGGATTTGAGCACGGTCTGACGCGCCGTGCAAACCGGCAAAGTAAAACGAAAGAGGGTTTTGCAATGGACGTTAAAAAACTGGTTGCGCAAATGACGCTTGAGGAAAAAGCCTCACTTTGCTCCGGCCTTGATTTTTGGCATACGAAGCCCATCGAGCGCCTCAACGTACCTTCCGTAATGATGAGCGACGGACCGCATGGCCTTCGCAAACAGGATGAACGTGCCGATCACCTTGCGGTGAACGAAAGCATCGAGGCGGTCTGCTTTCCGGCCGGCAGTGCTATGGCGGCGTCCTTCGATACGGAGCTTTTTCATACGCTGGGCGACGCGCTTGGCGCCTCCTGTCAGGCGGAAAAATTGGCGCTCGTGCTCGGCCCCGCCATCAACATCAAGCGTTCGCCGCTTTGCGGGCGCAATTTTGAGTATTTGAGCGAAGACCCCTACCTTGCGGGTCAGGCTGCCGCGGCCTACATCAAAGGCGTGCAGGCACATAACGTTGGCGTGAGCGTAAAACACTATGCCGCCAACAGCCAGGAACACAGGCGCATGTCCTCAAGCTCCGAAATCGACGAGCGCACCATGCGCGAAATCTACCTTGCTGCGTTTGAAACCGCCGTCAAGGAAGCGAAGCCTTGGACTGTTATGTGCTCCTACAACCGCATCAACGGCACCTACGCTTCCGAAAACAAACTGTATTTGACCGATATTCTTCGCGGCGAGTGGGGCTTTGACGGTTTTGTGGTAAGCGACTGGGGCGCGGTTTCCGACCGCGTAAAGGGCGTTGAAGCCGGGCTCGACCTTGAAATGCCGGCATCCCGCGGCGTTAACGACGCAAAAATCGTAAAGGCCGTAAAGGAAGGCAGGCTTGACGAGAACTATGTTGACCTTGCTGCGGAAAACATCCTCAACATCGTTTACAAATATGTGGAAAATGCCAAGCCGGATACCGTTTGGGACAAAGAGCAGCAGCATGAATTGAGCGCGAAGATCGCAGAGGAGTGCATGGTGCTTTTGAAGAACGAAGGCGGCATCCTTCCTCTTAACAAGAGCGACGAAATCGCCTTCATCGGCGAGTTTGCCAAATGCCCTCGTTTTCAGGGAGGTGGCAGTTCACACATCCGCTGTTTCAAAACCACGAGCGCGCTTGAGGCGGCTGAGGGTTATCCCAAGGTTCGCTACGCCAAAGGTTTTGATATCGAAACTGATACAACTTCAGAGACGCTTCTCAAAGAAGCGGAGGAACTTGCAAAAAGGTCGCATGTCGCAGTGGTGTTTGCAGGACTGCCGGATTCGTACGAGTCCGAAGGCTACGACAGGGTGCACATGCGCCTGCCGGAATGCCAAAACGAGCTCATCCGCCGCGTCGCAGCGTCAAACCCCAATACTGTGGTGGTGCTTCACAACGGTTCGCCCGTAGAAATGCCGTGGGTGAATGGTGTAAAGGGCATCCTTGAGGCATACCTCGGCGGGCAGGCTGTAGGCAAAGCGCTTGTTAGGGTTTTGTTCGGCGAGGCAAGCCCTTCTGGTAAGCTGCCGGAAACCTTCCCCTTAAAGCTTGAAGATAACCCTTCGTACCTGTTTTTCGGCGGAGAAAAAGACATTGCCGAATACCGCGAAGGCGTGTTTGTCGGCTATCGTTACTACGACAAAAAGAAAATGCAGGTGCTGTTCCCGTTTGGCCATGGTTTGTCTTATACATCCTTTGCATACTCCAATTTGCGTTTCAGCAAAAAGGAAATGACTGAGCATGAAACCCTTACCGTTTCCGTGGACGTTACAAACACCGGAAAGGTGTTTGGCAAGGAAGTGGTTCAGCTTTACGTTGCCGACAAGGAAAGCACCGTATTTCGCCCTGAAAAGGAGCTTAAGGGCTTTCAGAAGCTTGCACTGGCACCGGGTGAAACCAAAACCGCCACGTTCACGCTTGATTCGCGTGCGCTCGCGTACTGGAACACCCAAATCCACGATTGGCATGTAGAAAGCGGCGCGTTTGATGTGCTGATCGGCACTTCCTCGCGCGATATTAGGTGTGGCGAAACCGTAAATGTGAGCTCTAACGTGCAGCTTCCCGTTACCTACACCATGGATAGCATTTTCCTTGATATTTTTGGTAATCCGCGTGCAAAGGCGGCGATAAAACCCATGTTTGATGCCATTTTAGGCATTCTTGGGCCGCAAGAGGGCGAATCCTCCACCGCGCTTGAGGCGATTTCGCCCGAAATGATGGAAGCGATGCTTCGTTACATGCCGCTTCGTTGCGGTTTAAGCTTTGGCGGCGGCAGAATCAGCGAGGATCAACTAAACGCTTTGCTCGAACAACTCAATAGAGCATAGCGGCGTGAAAGAAAGGCCGCGAACCTCCTTACGCGGCCTTTCTTGTTTTATTTTTTGTACAGACGGGGAAAGTGCAATGAAGTTTGGACATTTTGACGATGAGAAGCGGGAATATGTAATCCATACGCCCGCAACACCGCTTCCATGGATCAACTATCTTGGCAGCGAATCTTTTTTTGGACTCATATCAAACACGGGCGGCGGTTATTGCTTTTATCGGGACGCAAAGCTTTTGCGTCTTTTAAGGTACCGTTACAACGGTGTACCGGCGGACATCGGCGGCAGGTTTTTTTATGTGAAGGAAGATGGAAAGCCCGCGTGGAGCCCCGCGTTTCATCCTTGCGACACGCCGCTTGACGCTTATTCGTGCAGGCATGGCATGGGCTATACGGTGCTCGAGGGTGAAAAAGACGGGCTTGAAGCAAAACTTACGGTTTTTGTTCCCGTGGGAGAACGCTGCGAGGTGCAGTCCATCACGCTTAAAAACAATTCGTCACAGGAAAAAAGCTTCAAGCTTTACGGTGCGGTGGAATGGTGCCTTTGGAACGCGGTGGACGATGCATCAAACTTCCAGCGCAACCTCAACATCGGCGAGGTCGAAATTGAGGGGAGCACGGTGTACCACAAAACCGAGTATCGCGAGCGCCGCGACCATTACGCTTATTACGGCGTAAACGCACCAATTTCGGGCTTTGATACGGACCGCGATACCTTTTTGGGCAAATTTGCAGGCTTTAACGCACCCGCGGCAGTCGTCAACGAAACAAGCTTTTCCTCCGTCGCACACGGTTGGTCACCTATCGCGGCGCTTCGGCTTGACGCAAAGCTTATGCCAAACGAGGAAAAAACGTTTGTTTTCGTGCTGGGTTATGGTCAAAACCCGCGTGATCAAAAATTTATCGCACCGAACGTCATAAGGAAGGACGAGGCAAGGCGCGTGCTCGGGAAATTCTCCACCGCGGAGGCCGTGGATCAAGCGCTTTTGGAGCTTGCGGCCTACTGGGACGGCCTTCTTACGCGCTTTTGCGTACAAAGCGGCGATGAGCGGCTCGACCGCATGGTGAACGTGTGGAACCAGTACCAGTGCATGGTAACCTTCAACATGAGCCGCAGCGCTAGCTACTATGAAAGCGGCATGGGGCGTGGCATGGGCTTCCGCGACAGCTGTCAGGATCTTTTGGGGTTTGTGCATCTGGTGCCGGAGCGCGCGCGGGAGCGCATCATCGACATCGCCAGCATCCAGCGGCAGGACGGCAGCACCTATCACCAATATCAGCCGCTCAACAAGCGCGGCAACAACGACGTGGGCTCCGGCTTCAACGACGACCCGCTGTGGCTTGTGGCCTGCACCTACGCTTACATTGCCGAAACCGGAGATATGGCAATTCTTGACGAGCCTGTGCCCTTTGACAATGTAGCGGGCAGCGAGCAGCCCCTTTTGAAGCATTTAAAGCGAAGCGTGTATTTTACCATACAAAACAAGGGGCCGCACGGCTTGCCGCTCATTGGCAGGGCGGATTGGAACGATTGCCTCAACCTCAACTGTTTCTCGGAGGAGCCGGGCGAGAGCTTTCAAACGACGGCAAACTTCGAAAGCGGCGTAGCCGAAAGCGTATTTATCGCAGGCATGTTCGTAAAATACGCGAGGGAATATGCTGAGCTTTTAGAAAAGCTCGGGCGCGATTGTGAAGCCGAAGACGTGCTTGAAGAGGTGCGCGCCATGGAGCAGGCAGTGCTTTTGCATGGCTGGGATGGCGCATGGTTCCTCCGCGCATACGACGCGTTTTCAAACAAGGTAGGTAGCCACGCCTGCGACGAAGGGCAAATTTTCATTGAACCGCAGGGCTTTTGCGTAATGGCTGGTATCGGCGTAAACGACGGCAAGGCACGCATGGCGCTTGATTCCGTGCGTGAAAGGCTTTGCGGCACCTATGGTGTGGAGCTTTTAACGCCCTGTTACACGGTTTATCACAAGGAGCTTGGTGAGGTTTCCAGCTACCCGCCCGGCTACAAGGAAAACGGCTCGGTCTTCTGCCACAACAATCCATGGGTAAGCATTGCGGAAACGAAGCTTAAAAACGGTGAGAACGCCTTTGACCTTTACCGGCGTACCTGCCCGGCATATTTAGAGGAAAAGAGCGAAGTGCGCCGCACGGAGCCTTACGTTTACGCACAAACGGTTGCCGCGCGAAGCTCCTTTAACGAGGGCGAAGCGAAAAACAGCTGGCTTACCGGTACCGCCGCATGGACGTTTGTCAACGTGAGCCAGCACATTCTGGGCATTCAGCCTACGCTTGAAGGGCTTGCAGTACGCCCTTGTTTACCCGATGCGCTTTCAAATGTCGTCGTGGAGCGCGTGTATCGCGGCGCACGCATACGCATTCGCATTCGAAAGACCGGTGCGTACTCCCTAAAGGTGAATGGAGCCATGCTTCCGGGCGATGTAATCCCTTACAATCCCAACCAAAAACAAATAGAGGCAGAGGTAACGATATGAGCGAGTTTCCAAAAGGGTTTTTATGGGGCGCTGCTTGCGCATCCTACCAGTGTGAGGGCGCATGGGATGAGGATGGTAAAGGCCCGAGCATTTGGGACGATTTTTGCCATGAAAAGGGGAACATTGTCGGCGACGATACAGGCGACATCGCGTGCGACACTTACCACCTTTATGAGGAAGACGCCGAGCTTATGCGGCAAATGAACATTAAGGTTTACCGCTTCTCTGTAAGCTGGCCGCGCGTCCTGCCCGAAGGCACAGGCAAAGTGAACGAGGCAGGGCTTGCCTATTACGACAGGCTGATCGATGCTCTCATCAAGCGCGGCATAGAGCCGTGGGTCACGCTTTATCATTGGGATTTGCCAAGCGCTCTTCAGCGCAAGGGCGGCTGGCTCAACCGCGA
>JAEZGQ010000093.1 GCA_023416895.1 Bacillota bacterium
AAGGGGACGCTCGTATGCGCCCGTTGCCGCGATTACGGCGCGGGGCATAATTTTAAAGTAGCTTTCCTCTTTGTAAAGCGCTGTGGCAACGCCGTCTTCATAAAGGCCCACGGCGGTGGTAGAGGTCATAAGCTCCACATTGTTGGGGTAACGCGAGATTTTTTCAAGAAGAATGTCGGCAATGTCCACACCGCGCACGGAGGCATGCTGCTTTTCTGAGCCGAAAAACATATGCGTTTGCTTGACAAGCTGCCCGCCCGCTTTGGGGTTTCGTTCAAGTACGAGGGCGTGCGCGCCACATTCCGCAGCCATGGCCGCGGCGCAAAGCCCCGCGGGCCCGCCGCCGATGATGAGAAGATCGGTTTTTTTCATACAACCGTCCCCTTTCCGCGCTGCGTTTCCACGCGCATTCCCTCTTTGAGTTCGGTGATGCAGGTTTTCACATTGGAAACGCCGTCCACCACCATCATGCACGAGGAGCAGTTGCCGATGGCGCAGTAAAAGCCACGCGGGCGATGCAAAAACAGGCTTTCGCCCAGCACCTTTACCCCCGCCGCATGCAGCGCGGCAGCAATGGTTTCGCCCTCGTAGCCTGTTACATTTTCACCGTTGAAGGTAAATTGAATTTCTTTCCCGCGCGAAAACGCGAGAATGGGGTGTTCTTCAAGTCGCATGGGCATCGCCTCACAAATCCGTATAAGATTCGGGAAAACAAGAAAGGAGCCAAAGAAAAAGACGCGGCGGAGAGATAGGAAAGTGCATTGCCGCCTCTGATAGAGTAGCGCATTTTTTTTTCGTTTTCAAGCGGCGCGGAAGCGGGGAGGGGCATGAAACATGTATTATATGATATATTCTGCAAGCAATAAAATGCGGACGTTTCAAATATATAATATAAGCCCCTGTCTGCCCCGTTTCGCTCCCTCTTGCGCCTGTGCTACAATGGGGTTGAAAACTTACGGAAAGGGAGCAAGCTATGAGCAACCGTTTTTTTGAAATGGCGCTGCCGTACAACGAACCTGTTTTGACTTACGCTCCGGGAACGAAGGAGCGCGAGGAGCTGAAAAAGGAACTGAAGCGGCAGGAAAAGCTGTGCCTTGAAATTCCGCTCATCATCGGCGGGAAAGAGGTTTTTACGGGTAACAAGGGTAAGTGCGTCATGCCGCACGACCACGGCCATGTGCTTTGCGAATACCACATTGCAGGCCCCAAGGAGCTTGAAATGGCCGTTGAGGCAGCCTTGCAGGCCAAGGCCGAATGGGAGGAAATGCCGTGGCTTCAGCGCGCGAGCATTTTCAAAAAAGCGGCGGATCTACTTGCAGGGCCTTACCGGCAGGTGATGAACGCAGCCACCATGCTCGGCCAGAGCAAAACCGCCTTTCAAGCGGAGATCGACGGCGTGTGTGAGCTTTGCGACTTTTTCCGTTACAACGCGTACTTTGCGCAGGAAATTTTTAAACAGCAGCCCGTTTCCACCCCGGGCATCATCAACCGCATGGAATACCGCGCGCTCGACGGTTTCGTTTGCGCCGTTACGCCGTTTAACTTCACATCAATCGGCGGTAATTTGCCCACAGCCCCCGCAATGCTCGGCAACACCGTGGTTTGGAAGCCCGCATCCACGTCCGTGCTTTCCAACTATTATGTGATGAAAATTTTGATGGAAGCAGGGCTTCCGGCGGGCGTCATCAACTTTGTACCCAGCCGCGGCAGCGACGTGAGCAAGGTCGTGCTTTCGCACAGAAAGCTCGGCGGCTTCCACTTTACGGGTTCTACCGATGTGTTCCGCAGCGTTTGGGCGCAGGTCGGTAAAGACATCGCCAAATACGAATCGTACCCACGCCTTGTGGGCGAAACCGGCGGCAAGGACTTTGTGTTTGCACACCCGAGCGCGGATGTAGAGCCGCTCGTGGCGGCGCTTGTTCGCGGTGCGTTCGAGTTCCAAGGGCAAAAATGCTCCGCTGCCTCGCGCGCGTTCATCCCCAAAAGCCTTTGGGGCACGGTGAAAGCGCGCCTTGTGGAGGAAACGGAAAAGCTCAAAATGGGCGATGTGCGCGACTTTACCAATTTCATGGGCGCGGTGATCGACAAGGCCGCGTTTGAAAGCATCAAAGCCTACATCGACTTCGCGAAGCAAAGCGCGGACGCAGAGGTCATCGTTGGCGGCGGCTGCGATGACAAGAAGGGCTACTTCATTGAGCCCACCGTAATCGAGGCGAACAGCCCCTACTTTAAAACCATGGTGGAGGAAATTTTCGGGCCGGTGCTCACGGTGTACGCGTACGACGACGTAAAGCTCGACGAAGCGCTTACCGCTTGCGACGAGGCCTCGCCCTATGCGCTTACCGGCGCCATCTTCGCCTCAGACCGCGCGGTGATCGAAATGCTGGAAAGAAGGCTTGCACACAGCGCGGGTAACTTTTACATCAACGATAAGCCCACCGGCGCCGTGGTAGGCCAGCAGCCGTTTGGCGGCGGACGCGCCTCCGGCACCAACGACAAGGCGGGCAGCGCCCTCAACCTTAACCGCTGGCTGAGCCCCCGCGCCGTAAAGGAAAACCTTGCGCCGTCAAGCGCAATTTCGTATCCGTTCATGAGCGAACGATAAAACCTTTTTTAAGGCATTGGGCCGTTTTTGAGCAAGGCGCTCGAAAACGGCCCATCTTTGCATGTGACGCATACACGGCATAAAATCACAGCCTTATGCTATAATGAAAGAAAATAAAATGCGAGGTCATTTATGGAGCGCAAAAGCAACAAGATACGACCCGCCAACCGGGCACCCTCGTTGAAGGGGTGGCTCATTTTAATGGTGCTCGGGTGCTGGATCTTACCGATCCTCCTCTTTACGGGTGCCATGGGTTATTACGCCATGAGAAACCTCCGCAACCAAATGACCGATACCATTACCACCAGCGCGCAGAATGCCGTGCAAAACGCGACGGACGCCATTAACTCCGCCATGGAGGCTTCGCGTGCGTCCTCGTACGACCATACGGTGCGAAAAGCCTATGAAACTTACCTGAAAAATAAAAACGGCGTTTCGCTTTACGCGGACGTAACGGAATACCTTACGCGCCAGTACCGCTACAACGACGTGTTCATCACGACCATGCTGTTTTTCTGCAACAACTCCGATACGGTGTATTATACCAACAACCGCGCCAACACCAACGCCTACGGCAATGTGTTGACCTATAAGCAAAACGTCCACGATGCGGTGCTCCATTACGCAAAAAGCATCGGCACCGATGTGCGCTTTCTGGAGGCGCAGGGGCGGCTTTATATGGTGCGCAACATCGTAGACAGTTCGTTTGCGCCTTACGCGGT
>JAEZGQ010000139.1 GCA_023416895.1 Bacillota bacterium
CGTCCGTCCTTTGGGCAATATCACGATATAATTGCATCCTGTCCATTTCGGCGCTCCTCCCAACTTCGGCAAATCGACAGTAGATATATATGTGATACACAAACGAAAAATGCAAAACAAAAGGCGCTCCATAAGGAAGCGCCTTGAGTATTCACAGCAAAAGGATTTATGCCTGTGGTTTTTGTGATTTTGGCTTTTTCGCCTGAAAAAGCTTGCTCTCCGTGCCCTTGAGGATACGCGAGATGTTTTCTGCATGGCGGACGAACATCATCACAAGAAGCGCCAACGCAAGTACAAGCTTTGCCGTCTCACCGCCTTTAAAAACGGCTACAAGCGCCACAAACGAGATGAAGCCAATGAGCGAACCCAAGGAAACCATTTGCGACAAATAAATGATAACAAACCCCACAACGGTTGCCACAGCGCCAAACAACGGGTCGATCATCCATGCAATGCCCATGCTCGTTGCAACGCCCTTGCCGCCCTTGAAGCCGAAAAGGGCGGGGAAGTTATGCCCAACGACTGCAAAAAAGCCCGTAATGTAGGCGCCCATTTCACCCGCGAGAAGCCTGCCTAGAAGGATGGCGAGGATTCCCTTTACAAAGTCGCCGAGGAAGGTGAATACACCGGGCTTCATACCAAATACGCGCAGCATATTGGTGGTGCCGGCGTTGCCGCTGCCGTGTTGACGCACATCGTCGTGATAGAGATATTTGCTCAAGAATACGGCCGTCTGCAAATTGCCTAATATATAACCGACTGACAAACATGCAAGGTAAATGAGCTTAAATTCCAAGAGGACCTCCTAATGCGTTAAAAACCTTCTTTTTCGCCGCGCTTCCTAACAAGGGTGCGAAGGGGTGTTGCTGTAAGCCCAAAGGATTTGCGGAAAAAGTTTTCCAAATACCGTTTGTACGAAAAATGCATAATCTCGGGGTCGTTCACAAACAGCACAAAGGTTGGGGGCTTGATGTTCGCCTGCGTGGCGTAGTAAATTTTAAGCCTGCGCCCCTTATCGGAAGGCGGCTCGTTTGCACTTACGGCCTCGGCAACAACGTCGTTGAGCGTGCCGGTTTTTACGCGGGTGCAGTTTTGTGCGTAAGCGAACTTTGCCGTTTCAAGCACCTTATGAACACGCTGGCCGGTTTTTGCGGAAATGAAAAGCATCGGCACATAATCCATAAACGCAAGGTCGGAAGCGAGCTTCTTTTCAAACTCGTGCATGGTATGCGTGTCTTTTTCTATTTTATCCCATTTGTTCACGATCAAAACAGAAGCTTTTCCCTCTTCGTGTACATAACCGGCAATGCGAACATCCTGTTCGCTCATACCTTCTGCAGCATCGACAACGATGAGCACCACGTCCGCACGGCGCACCGCTGCCAAGGAGCGGATAACGCTGTAACGTTCAATGCTTTCATCCTCAATGGCGCGTTTGCGGCGAATGCCCGCCGTGTCGATCAAAATATAGTTTTCGCCGTTGAAGGTAAAGGGGGAGTCAATCGCGTCGCGCGTGGTGCCGGGAATATCGCTCACGATGGTGCGTTCCTGCCCCAAAAGCGCGTTCACAAGGCTTGATTTACCCACGTTCGGCCGGCCGACTACGGCGATTTTGGTAGTGTCCTCCTGCTCATCGCCTGCGGTTTGGTCAAAATGTTTTACAACCTCGTCAAGAAGGTCGCCAAGTCCAAGACCCTGCTCGGCAGAAATGGTAAATGTTTCGCCAATGCCGAGGGAATAAAAGTCATAAACCGAGTCCTCAAATTTGGTGCTGTCCACCGTGTTGACCACAAGGATTACAGGCTTTTTGGAGCGCCGCAAAAGCTCCGCCACGTCTTCATCCGCCGCGGTAATGCCCTCGCGCCCGTCCACCAAAAAGAGGATTACATCCGCCGTTTCAATGGCGAGCTCAGCCTGACGGCGCATCTGCGCGCTGATGATATCATCCTTGAGCGGTTCAATGCCGCCGGTATCGATGAGCGTAAACTCATGCGTCAACCATTGCGCGTCACCATAGATGCGGTCGCGCGTTACACCTGGCGTATCCTCCACAATAGCAATACGCCTGCCGACGATCTTGTTGAAAAACGTGGATTTTCCCACGTTAGGGCGGCCGACCACCGCCACGATGGGTCTGGACATCATACACCTCTTTGGAGCATTTCAAAAAGCTCCGCAATAAATTTTTCCCCGTCCGAAGCGCACAGGGGAATCACACGCTTATTAAGCGCTCTTTCAAGCTCTTCACGCGCCACGCCATCCAAAAAAACATCGCCTTTTTCCCGCAGCATCACCGTTGGGATGAGAAGCATTTCGCCGTCGAATGTGCCGAGCTGAGAAGCAATGTCGTGCGCACATACAAGCCCGCTCACCGTTACCGTATGGCCAAAATAATCGTTTTCCACCGCGTGGACGTCGATACGGATGCCGTAGGGTTCAAGCTTTTGAAAAAGTTCGCTTAAAAACGGCGCCGCAGCCACACCCGACGCAGCGAGCAAAGATACCCTTCGTTCAAGCGGTTCCTGCTCGGACAACGCATACAAAAAGCCTTCTTCAAACCTGCGCAAAAGGCCCACGCCGTTTTCAATCTGCTCAAAATCGCCGTAATGCTCATAGGGCGGCAGGGGAAGACCGGCCAAAACGTACATTTCGTCGGAAGCATATACGAATGCGTCGCCGTATTCGCTAACCGCGCGCTGCTGCATAAGCTCAATCTGTGCGATCGCCTCTGCGGCTTCTTCCTTTGTGAGGCAGCGAAGCGGCGAAAGATTGTCGCGAAACCTCGTTAGCCCAACGGGAACCACCGCAACCGAGCGCGCTGCAGGGCGAAGGGCATAAAGCTCTTCGAGCGTTTTTTGGAGAACCGAGCCGTTGTTGATCTCGGGGCAAAGCACGATCTGCGCATGGAAGGTCAATCCTTCGTCGCGCAAACGGGCAAGGCGCTCAAGAATCCGTCCGGCAGAAGGGTTTTTCATCATAAAACGGCGTACGTCCGGATCGGTCGCGTGTACGGAAACGTAAAGGGGGCTGACACGCCGTTTGATGATTCGCTCAAACTCCTCGTCGGAAACATTGGTGAGCGTAACGTAATTGCCCATGATGAGAGAAAGGCGCCAGTCGTCATCTTTGACATGCAGTGTTTTGCGCCCGCCTTTTGGCATTTGGTCGATGAAGCAAAAGATGCAGTGGTTTTTACAGGAGCGAATTTTACTCATCAAGCCCGTTTCAAAATTTAACCCCAGCGGCTCGTAAAGATCCTTTTTAATGGGCACTTCAAATTCCTCGCCATTTTCCGCGGCAAACAAAAGGGAAAGCCTTTTTGCGGTGGTGAGGTGCTCATAATCGATAATATCTTCAACCTTTTCGCCATTGATGCTCAAAAGCTTAAGCCCAGGCGTGATTTTCATCCGCTCGGCCACGGAGCCTTTGTCAATGGAAACGACGGTATGTCCAGCCATGAAGCCTCCAAGTTCTTTGGTTCAAATGCCATCCGGCAAGCCGTCTGAACATCCGCTGCTATACTAGCGCGTAAGCACACAAAATCAGTGCTTATCATTATATCATGTGATTGGGAAGAATCAAAACTCTTTTGCCGCTGCGATTGCAAAGCTTTTGTTACAAACCGGTTCAAAGCGTGTAAAACAGAAAAAAGCGCCTACGGCTTTTCACCCTTGGCGCTTTGCATAGAGGCGGGGAGAGGAACTATCAAATTTTGTTGCGGTAGTAAACCTTAAGCCCGAGCTTGACCAGCGCACAAAACAGCAGAGCGCCTAGTAAAGCGAAAAACACGGCATTGTTCAAATAAACGGTGACCAGCACCGCGAGCGACAGCCCGCACATAATCACATTAATGCCTACACCGCCGATTTTTGCTTCAATAAACTTGTTTCTTTCATCGTTTTCTTCAATATAAAGCGCTCTGCGTTTTTCCTCACTCTTAAGCGCCCCAAGGTATTTGCCGATAAAATACACCATAACAATTTGAATCCCAACGAAAAAGCCCATCGAGAACGAAAGCCCAAGCCCATCAAGGCCGAGCTTTGACCCAAACGCGATACCGAGGCCTACGAGAAGAAGCACCGCGGCGTTGTATAGCGCCGCAAATGCCAAACGTTTTTTTAACGTTGCAGTAAATTTATCCATAACAATTAAACATCCTCCACATCTGAAAAATCAAAAATATCTTCGATGGTCAAATTAAAATATTGGGCGATCTTGTAGGCCAAAACAAGGGATGCGGTGTATTTCTCGCATTCCAGCGAAGTGATGGTTTGCCTGGTTACGCCTACGGCCTGCGCAAGTTCTTCCTGCGAGATCCGGTGCTTTTTACGAAGCTCCTGTATTTTTGTTTTCAAAAGCTCACCTCCAACAATTGCAATGCGCGCTTTGCATTTTAAGTATAGTTCACTTTGCATTTAATGTCAAGCGTGCTTTGCATTTTCGTACAAAAAATAATCCCCCGGCACAGCCGGGGGTATTTCATATGCGGGCATAGCCCTTTGGTACTAGCCGCGCCCAAATAGGCGCATATACGGTCTGGCACACGCATAGGACAATTACTTGCCACCCGTAAACGGGTCTCTTGTGTCGGGGATTTTCAGCTGTTCACCCAGCTTATCCTCATCAAGCTGATGCTTTATGTACTCTGCTATCTTTTTCGCATCCTTTCCCGACGTGTCCACATAGTATCCTCTGCACCAGAATTCCCGGTTTCTGTACTTGAACTTTATTTCCCCGAATTGCTCATAGATCATCAAGCTGCTTTTTCCTTTTAGGTACCCCATAAAACCCGACACACTCATCTTAGGCGGTATTTCAAGCAGCATATGTATATGATCTGGACAACATTCTGCCTCTAGTATTTTCACGTCCTTCCACTCACACAATTTTCTTAGTATTTCTCCTATTGCCTTCCTTTTCTCTCCATAAAATACTTTCCTTCTGTACTTCGGCGCAAACACTATGTGATATTTGCAGTTCCATTTTGTGTGTGTTAGACTTTTTTCGTCACTCATTGTGACCTCCTTTTGATTTGTTCTTCCTTTGCAGTTGCCAGACCGCTTGGATATTCTACCAAATCAAAAGGAGTTTTTTGTCCGACTTATAGCTTTAAGCTTTCCGGAACCACTCGCATAGCGAGTGGTTTTCGTTATACAAAAAGGCTTCGTATCATTATGATACGAAGCCCTATGTTTTACAGCGGCTTCCCAGCCTCAAGCAAGGCTTTGTTTCTCAAGAGGAACACACTTTGTACCATGTAGATGATCCCCGTTCCGATCAGCATCCATTCAATGCTCGCAACATCCGCAAGCGGTCCGAACACAAGCATACCAAGCGGCATCACGATGCTTGAGATCATCGACATCACGCCGAAGATGCGCCCATGAAATTCCGGCTCCACCCTTTGCTGCAGCAAAACCATGGCGGGCGTGTTAAAAAGAGGCATTGAAATGCCGATGAGCGCCATGAACGCAAGGTAAAGCCAGAAAGGCTGCACGAGCCCCAAAAACATCGTTCCAAAGCCAACGCCAAAAAATGCGACCGCCATGGTGTGAATTTTGTTCCGGAAACCACCCCATGCCGCAACGAACAGGCCGCCGCCGATCATGCCGACGGAAAAAGCAACCTCAATGGCGCTCAACCTCCAAAGTTCCTCGCCAAAGGTGCGCGTGGTTTGCAGCGGCGTTAAAAATGCCGCCGGCGCTGCAAAAAACTGAAATACCACGGCAAACAGGAAAAACGCTTTGATAAAGCTATGTTTTTTGATATAACGCATGCCCTCCGCCATATCGCGAAAATACCCGTTTACTTTTTCGCCTGCACTCCGCTCGCGCGACGGCACGCGCACAAACACAAGCAGCAGCAAAATCGCCAGCGCCGCGGTTGTAACATCGATGAAAAACACCGTTTGTATGGGCATAAAGGTAAGAAGCACACCGCTTAACATCGGTGAAAGAAGCGTTACCACGGATTGCAGCGTTCCGTTGAGCGCCTGCACGCGGGTAAGTTGATCCATCGGTACAATTTGCGGAACAAGCGCGCTCACTGCCGGAGAATGGATGCCCGAGCCCAGTGCGCGAAGCGCCATTGCAACAAACAGATACACCATGGAATCGTACCCGGCAGAAAAAAGCAATGCGAGCACAAGCGTTACAAGTGCCACAAAGCCATCCGCGAGCATTGTGAGAGCCTTGCGGTTGTACCTATCCGCCCACACGCCAGCAAAAGGCGAAACGAAAAACATCGGCAAAAAACCGCAAAGTATGGAAATGGTCATCATGGAGCCGGACTTCGTACTGAGAAGCACCTGCCACGACATCGCATACTGCACAAGCATGGAGCCGAAAAGGGAAAGGGTTTGGCTCGCAATGAAAAGCGCCGCGTTGCGCTTCCATGCAGGCCCTATCGTATCGCCTTGCCCGTTGTTCAAGGGTAAAGCCGTTTCATAATTGTCTTGCGACATAAAACCTCCGTATTCCAAGTTTCTTTCAGTTTACAGAAACCTATCTTGTCTTTCAAGCCCCCGATTAACCCCCCGTATGACCAAAATCGAAACGGCTCTTGTATAATAGGTTCATTATAAACGTAATCACACTTAAAATCAATAATTTTAATATTAAAATCAATAATTTTAATTTTATTGTTGACATTATTAAAAATTAGCATATAATGAGAGCATGAAAGAAAGGAGCGTACCCATGGCCTACCTCATCCCATCCAAGTGCTCTGTCTGCGGCGGCGAATTGCAGGTAACGCGGCTCACTTGCGCCAACTGCCAAACGGAGCTTACAGGAGCGTTTGTCCCTTGCAAATACTGCGCGTTAAGCGAAAAGCAGCGCATCTTTATGGAAACCTTTTTGAAATGCCGCGGCAACATCAAGGAAGTGGAGCGCGCGCTTTCCCTTTCCTACCCAACCGTAAAGGGGCTTTTAGATGAGCTTTTAGGCACGCTTTTCCCCCAGGAGCATCTTTCCCGCCCTGACCGTATGGAAGTGCTCGACATGCTCGAGAAAAAGCTCATCAGCGTTGACGAAGCCGCCCGGCTGCTTTCCGGCCGCGGTGAATAAGGCAAATAAACTAAATTTTAATATTTATTAAAGGAGGGTCTTCCATGACCGCCACCGAACGCACAAAAATTCTTGAAATGCTGAAATCCGGCATCATCACCGTGGAGGAAGCGGAAAAGCTTCTCACCGCCGTGGACACTTCGGGCGCCACCGTCGCACAGGAGGGCGTGGTTTTGAAGGACAGCCGCGGCCGCAAGCCCAAGAAACTTCGCATCCTTGTGGATGCAGTTGAAAATGGAGATGGCGAAGGGAGTCGTAAATCAAACGCAAAGGTCAACATGAGCATTCCCCTTTCGCTTATCAAAGCCCTTGGCCCAATTGCTTCCAAAAGCATACCAAGGGATACCAAGGAAGAGCTCAGATCCGATGGCATCGACATCGAAGCCATCCTTCAACAGGTGATAGAGCTTTCCGAAAGTGGTATCGACGAGGATATGATCAACATCGATGTAAACGAAGGCGACGGCGAAACCGCCAAGGTACGCGTTTATGTGGAGTAAAACCATTTCCGCGTTTCTCATCAGCATCAAAATCAAGGAGCAAAAGGAGCTTGAGGTTTTTTCAGAGGGCGTATCTGAAGATAAACCGCATAGCGGCTCAAAAGAGGTACGAAACTCAAAGTTTTCGCTATGGCTGGCGCTCCCGGCACCGCTACTTATCATGCTCGTAGACATGGCCGAAGACTGGGCGCTGCTGCTTACTCCCTTTGTAAACAGCAGGCAGTCGAGCCGCTTCATCAAACATTTTTGGACTGGTGTACGCGTCGCAAAAGCACTCATGATGGAGCTGTGCTTTGAAACCGGCCCCACGGATTTTGTGGATGTTGACGTACAGGAAGCTACGGAAAAAGTTCGTGTACGCATACTGACGCGTTGAACGTAAAAACGGAAAGGAACCGACTATGAAACTCATCATCAAATGGCTGATTTGCTTTGCGGCGCTTCTCGTGGCGTATTACGGCTTCGGCGACCTGGTTAGCGTGCAGGGCGGACTTGGGGCGGTTGCAGCCGCAGCCACAGTGCTTTGGCTTTTGAACTTATTGCTTGTTCCCGTGCTGCAACTGCTCGCGCTCCCCTTCTCTTTGATTACATTCGGCATTGCGAGCCTGTTTGTGAATGCGCTGATTGTGGCGCTATCGGATGCCATCGTCCCTTCGATTACCCTTCATAACTTTTGGATGAGCCTTTTTATCAGCATCATCGTTTCCGCCGGAAACATGATCGTACTCCGGGCAAGCCGCAGGAATTAAGGTTGCCAATCAAAAAAGTGGCTTGCGCCACTTTTTTTGAGGTT
>JAEZGQ010000149.1 GCA_023416895.1 Bacillota bacterium
AAGTGGCGCTACACCACCGAGCGTTCGCGTGAGAGCGGTACAAGGGCATACTGGCTGGGTTTTGAATCGAGCCCCGTCATATGGCGGCACTACATGTACGTTTCCGACAACGCGGGTGACCTTTTCTGCATCGACATCAACACCATGGAAGTCGTTTGGATGCAGGATGTGATGGATGACACCAACTGTTCGCCGGTGTTTGAAATCAACGAAGAAACGGGCGAATGCTCCATCTACATCGGCACCTCGCTCCATTGGACGGTGGATGAGAACAACACAGGCATCATCCCCTTCTGGCGCATCGACGCGCTGACGGGCGAAGTCGTATGGAAGGCCGACGGCTACCGCTGCACGAGGAGCAGTGTTTCGGGCGGCATACAGGATACCGCCGCCATCGGCAAGCATAACGTGAGCGACCTTGTATACGTTGCCTACGCCATGACAACCGAAACCGCTACGCGCGGCGTGCTTGTTGCCTACGATAAGGCGACCGGCGAGGAACGCTGGGCGAAAGACCTTGACGCTTACACATGGTCCTCCCCCATCGTCCTCTACGACGACAACGGCGACGGATACGTGGTGGAATTTGATTCGGCCGGCAAGTGCTACCTGTTCGACGGCAGAACCGGCGACCTTCTTGACAAGCTCGAGCTTGAAGGCAATTTTGAGGCAAGCGCCGCCGCGTTTGACGATATGATCGTAATCGGCACGCGCGCCTCCAAAATATACGGCATCCGCCTTAAGTAATTGAAAACGCAAAAAGTGTGATGAACCAAAACGCCTTCGCATAAAAACATGCGAAGGCGTTTTTTGCCGCGCAAACAACGCCGTAATTTTAGACGGCGGAGCGTAGAATGGACGAAAAAATCAACATCGCAATGGCGTTTTTGCTGCTTGCGGCGGGTGTATACTTCAGCGGCGTCACGCGCTTTTTTCAGATAACGCGTTTTTTTGATATGCTCGTTATCCCCTTTCGCCGCAAAGGCAAAAAGGATGGCATTTCGCCGTTTCGCGCGCTGTCAACAGCGCTTGCCGGCTCGGTCGGCACGGGAAACATCGCGGGTGTAGCAAGCGCGCTGGCCATAGGCGGGCCGGGTGCGATTTTCTGGATGTGGGTGAGTGCGGTTTTCGGCATGGCAACGAAGTTTGCCGAGGTGGTGCTTGCGCTACGTTATCGTACGCGCGGCGCAGACGGTGAATGGAAAGGCGGCGCGATGTACTGCATCACCCGCGGCATGGGCACGCGCTACCGCTATCTTGCGGGTGCGTTTTGTGTGTTTGGCGTGCTTGCTTCGTTCGGCATGGGCAACATGGTTCAGGTCAATACCATCGCCTCGGCCGCTGAGCAGGCGACGGAGGCGTTTTTCCCCGGTACGGGCGCGCAGACGGTTGACCTTTTAGTGGGGCTTTTTGTTGCGGCTGCGGTAGGTGCCGTAACGTTTGGCGGCGCAAGGCGCATCGGCGCTGCGGCGGAGGTGCTGGTACCGTTTATGAGCGCTTTGTACATTGCCGCCACGCTGTTGGTAATCGTGCCAAACTTCCATCTTTTCTCCAAGGCGCTCGGTGAAATCATGCAAGGGGCGTTCGGCGGTTTCCGCCCTGCCATCGGGGGCATCGGCGGGTTTACTCTTGGGCAGGCATTCAAATGCGGCATGATGCGCGGTGTTTTCTCAAACGAGGCCGGCTTAGGCTCCGCCCCCATCGCGCACGCGGCGGCGGAAACCAAAAGTCCCGTAGAGCAGGGCATGATGGGCATCCTCGAAGTGTTCCTCGACACCATCGTCATTTGCAGCCTCACGGCGTTCATGGTGTTGATGGCGGGTATTGAAATCCCCTACGGCAACGCAAACGCAAACGGCATGGCCATTTCCGTACATGCGTTGGGTACCGCCGTAAGCACGCAGGGAGCGGGGCTTTTTTTAGCGGCGGCTGTGCTTCTTTTTGCGTTTTGCTCGGTTTTAACATGGTCGCTCTACGGCGCGCGGTGCGCGGAGTATTTGTTTGGGGAACGCGGCGTGTTTTATTATAGGATTTTGTTTTTGTGCCTCATCGTGGTAGGCGCGTCGCTTGAGGTATCGCTCGTATGGCGGCTCGGAGAAACGTTCAACTCCCTTATGGCGATCCCAAACCTTATTATGCTTGTGGTGCTGGCTCCTGAGGTAAGCCGTGCGGTGCGCTCCTACAAAACGTTTTTAAAATAACTTCCCCGCTGCACAACAGGCGCTTATTTTTTCAAGCCATGGTATAATAACAATACGACCTTAACCGCAGGATTGCGGAATCCATTTTACGAGGAATTTATGGCACAAAAAATCAACGGAAATACACAGGGCGTAAAAGACTCCATTTTGGAGCAGATGGCGCTTCTTTATGATGTAAAAATGAACCAAGATGAGTTCGCAAGCTTTGAGCTTTTGTCGCAGATGGCGGAGTTTACCGCAAGGCTTCGGCGCGAGGTATCCGTTTACATCGCGCGCGACGGGCGCGTGGTGGACGTTTCCTTGGGCGACATTGGCAAGGTGAGCATGCCTTCTTTGCGCCTTGTCAGAAACCAAGACAGGCTCAGCGGTGTTCGCTGCATCCACACTCACCCCAACGGCGACTCACGCCCGTCGGGCGTGGATCTTGGCACGCTTCGAAGTGCGCGGCTCGACAGCATGGCATCTATGGGCGTGAGCCCGGAGGGAAACCCTCTTTCCCTTTACGCGGCCTACCTGGGCGAAATGGAGGGAAACGAGCGCTCCGTGGTGCTTTTGGGGCCGCTTCGCCCCTATAAGCTCCCCCAGCGCATGCTTATGCAGGAAATCATTGCGGCGGACGCGCTGCTTAAATCGAGCACCAAGGAGGTTCTTGAATCAAAAGCGCAGCGCGCAGTGCTTGTGGGGCTTGAAAACGATGGGGGCTTTGACTCCATGGCGGAGCTTAAGGAGCTTGCACTTTCCGCGGGTGCGGAGGTTGTCGGCCAGTTCACCCAAAAACGGAAGGAAATCGACAACGCGACCTACATCGGCAGCGGCAAAGCTGAGGAACTTTCTCTTTCCGTGAGCGAGCTTGAGGCGGATCTCATTATTTTTGACGATGAGCTGAGCGCCGTTCAAGTACGAAATTTGGAAGCCGCCACCAACACCGCCGTGATCGACCGCACGACGTTGATTCTCGACATTTTTGCCGCACGCGCGCAGTCGCGCGAGGGCAAGCTTCAGGTGGAGCTTGCGCAGCTCAAATACAGTCTCCCCCACCTCTTGGGGCAAGGCCGCACCCTTTCGCAGCAGGGCGGCGGCATCGGCACGCGCGGCCCGGGCGAACGCAAGCTTGAAATCGACCGCCGCAGGATCAAGCGGCGTATCTACGAACTCGAAACGGAGCTTGCGGAAATCGAAAAGCAGCGCGGGCTTCGGCGCGAGCGACGCGAGAAAAACAAGATTCCGCTCGTTGCGCTTGTAGGGTACACCAACACCGGAAAATCCACCCTTCTCAACACGGTTTCCGGAGCGGACGTGCTTGCGGAAAATAAGCTTTTCGCAACGCTTGACCCCGTGGTGCGTCAGGTGGAGCTTGCAAGCGGTACAGCGGTGCTGTTTTCGGACACCGTAGGCTTTATCAGCAAGCTTCCCCACGACCTTGTAGAGGCGTTTCAATCGACCCTTGAGGAAGTAAAGGACGCGGACCTTATTTTGCATGTGATCGACGCCTCCTCGCCTGAGCTGAAGGAGCAAAAAAAAGTGGTAGAAGAGGTGCTGTCAAAGCTCGGCGCACTCGACACGCCGCGCATTGAGGTTTACAATAAGGTTGACAGGCTTATCGAAAAGCCCGTTGCGCGAGAAAACGCCATTTTCATAAGCGCCATGAACGGCGAAGGCATCCCCGAGCTTTTGAACATGGTGGAACACGCGCTTGGCGCGTCGCGCCAAAAGGTGGAGCTTCTCATCCCCTACGGCAAATACGAAGCGATGTCGCTCATCCGCACGGAAGGAAAGCTTTTGTCGGAGGAGCATGCGGAGGATGGCACGAAGGTTGCCGCGCTCGTGGATGCGCAAACGCTCTGGAAGCTGAAAAAACTCATCGGGAGCTGATGTTTTTTGGAAGTCCTTCTTGTTCCACTCGTTCTTGTGCTCATGTTTGCGTCACACGCTTTTATCGCCAACCGCGTGTTTTGGGACGCGCAAAGGCGCGGCCTGAATGCGCGCAAATGGCGGCTTATCGTGCTGCTGGTTCCCAGCGCGTGGCTCTGGTACCTCATGATGCGGCCGCGAAGCCGCAATCTTTATTAAACAAAAGGCTCTTTGCAAATCAATGCGGAGAGCCTTTTTTGCATTGACCGTTTCCCCTGCGGTCGCGCTCACCAAGTTGTACACGCCATAACTTCTCTCTGCTTCGGTTTTAACCAAAGCTATGTCCCGTCATTTCCCGGGTAATTTTGTCGAAATACACGGCGTAAAGAAGAAAATCGTTTTAAAAACAGGCCGTTTCCGCAAGTTAAGGCGGAAACGACCCGTTTGAACGCGTTCACATTTATCGGTGAGGGCCTTTAAAACTCGCGGTTGTAAATGAGCTTCACATGCCGCCTGCCGCGGAACATGATGAGCATAGCCGCAATCGCGCACAGCGCATAGCAACACACGATGATGCCGCGGATGGGCAAAAACTCGCCCAAAGCGCCCGCGATAAGCCCGCCCAGAATGGTGCCGAGCGTGCAGATCATTTGAAAGCTGCCGTTGAAGCGCGCACGGAGGCCGTCGGGCACATAATTTTGTGTAGAGGAAATGCGGATGTTAAACGACGTTACGCAGATAAAGCCGCTTACGAAGTTCATCACCATCATCGCCACCACCGGCAGGAAAAGATAACTTCCCTCAATGACGCTCGAAACAAGGTAAACGCCCATCGCGATGAGGAATTTCTTATCCGTCGGGTATTTGAAGTTGTAATGTACGCTCCCGCCGATGAGCCTGCCGATGAGCGAACAACCCATAACATAGGTATAAAGCTCCACGCCAAGGTTTGGTTCCGCCTTGAAATACGGCATCAAAAGCGTGCCCGCGGCGCTCGAAACGAGGGTGGACACGAAAAAGTAGGCCGTGATTACCAAAAGGCCTTTTTCGGAGCGGATGTAGCCGATTCCCGCCTTAAAATCCTCGCCGTACTGCTTGAGGCTGTATGCCTTGGCGCTGCCCAAAAGGTGCGATTCGTCCGCACGGATCATCATCTCTGCGGCGCCCGCAAACAAAAAGGTAACGGCGTTGAACAAAAACAGCGGCGCAATGTCGTGCGTGCGCTCGTAGAGGTGCGCCGCAACGGGTACCATCATGGCGGAAAGCGGGTAGATCATGCTGGAGATGGAATAGGCCTTGGAGTAATTGCCCTCGGTGATCAAAAGCGGATAGAAGCTTTCGTACGCCACCTGATACACGCTGTCAAGCGAGCCTACAAGCACACACACAAAGAGCATGACCGCATAGTTGAAAAAACCGCCTTGCAGCATAAAAAACATCAGCAAATACAAAACAGCCGACACAAAATCCAAAGAATACAGCGTTTTCCTTCTTGAAAAGCGGTCGAGGTACGGCCCGCTCAATATGGGCATGATGACCTTTGGAAGGTTGTAGACCACCATCGTAAGCGCGTACAAAAAGGTGGACTTGGTGTAATCGAGGATCAAAAGCCCCAAGGAGAAGCCCGCGATGGCGTTCCCAAGCATGGAGATGGTGCTGCCCGCTGTGAGCAGCGTAAAATTGCGCGTCCAAAGCTTCGGCTTTGCTGTTTCCATATAACAGTCCCTTTGTTGTTCAGATTTTAGACCGATACGAACCCGCCGTTCACGCGAAGGAAGCGCCCAAACGAACGCTTCCTTTGCGAAAGGAAAAGCTTCATCGCTTTTTCCTGATGTTTTAAATTACGATGGTGCCGCTTTCAAATTCCACTTGAATGCCACCGTTGACCGTATTTGCGTGCACGCTGTTTGCGGAGCTGTTTTGTATGTTGAAGGATTTGCTCATTTTCTGCCCGTTCACGCGCACAGAGCCGGAAACGGTGGAAAGGTTGAGGTTATACTCCTTGCCGGAATGCGGAATGGCGATGTGGATGCCGCCGTTGACTGCCTCGGCACGCAATTTGCCGCAAATGCTGCCACTTATATCGATTCCGCCATTGACCGTTTCGCACTTGCAGGAATCCAGGGTGGAAATATTCTGCGCACTCAGCTTTCCGTTTACGTTTTCAAGGTGGATGCGCTCGGCAGCTACGCCGTTCACGCTGATGGAACCGTTTACGCTATCCGCCTTCAATTCGCGCATCCGAAACGCGGGTACCTTGAGCGAGCCATTGACCATGTCGAACGAGAAGCGCTCATACTGCGCATCGGGCAACGTAATGGCAACCTCGCCCTTTTTTACAAACACGAACGAGCGGAACCCGAAAAACGAGAAGTGCGAGAACTTCTTTTCCTTCACATAAAGGGTGTTCCCACGCACATCCACTTCAGGCAGCGGGTAGCCTTCCGGAAAATCTAGCGCGATGGAGTACACATCTCCCTTGAAGAGCGTAACCGACGCATTGGCAAGTTCGAGCTCTATGTTCGAAAAGGAGCTTAGCTTTTCCGAGCCGCTTTGATCCGGCACGGCCTGTGCTTTTGCGCTTTCCTTTGCGTTCGCGCGGGATTCGCGAACAATTTTGTCCGCGAGCGCTTCGGGCGCGCCAAGCTCGGCAATTGCTTCTGCCTCATTTCCCTCGCCTGCATCCAAAAGGTATTCTTCATAGTAACGCAGCGCTGCCTGCCGTTCTTCATAAGGAAGCGTTGCAAGCGCCGCCTCCAGCCTCGCTAAAAATTCCTTGCCTCGCATTATCGTAACCCTCCCAGCATTTTCTGTTTTAGAAGCTCGTTTTCCCTCATACATTCAATGGCCCATACAAAGCGCGGCATACGCTTTTCCCCGCGCGGACTAAATCTCGTTTTTCTCATTGCTTTCTCCTCCCATCAACAGATGTTCCACTTTTTGTTTATACTCCGCCCATGACAGGCGGTATTCTTCAAGTGCCTTGCGTCCGCCGTCCGTAATCGCGTAGTAACGGCGAAGCCTACCGGATATTGGCTGGTCGTACGTAGTCAAAAGGCCATCCTTTTGCAGCCTGCGCAGCACCGGATACAGCGTGGACTCAGAAATGTCCACTACCTCCTTTACGCTCTGCGTAAGAACGTAACCGTAGGTATCCTCTTTGTCCAGCACCGAAAGCACGCATGCATCCAGCAATGCGGATCCCAACTGAAATAACATTTGCTCACCTCCCGATGACATCTAGAAAACCGTTGCATGTGCGGCGGGCTTGCATTTACCAAGGAGGAAAACCCGTGTATATCATTGCTCGCCGCACATCATTGCCTTACATGTAATACTATATTTCATATAATATTGCTTGTCAACCCCATTTTATCGCTTTTTCAAAAATATTTTTTGTGGTACAATGGGCGTGGAAGATCCTCATCTCAAATTTGGCCAACCCGCGCATTATCGCTTGCGGGCGCTTCAAAAAGGACAGTTTCGTGAGAAAAACAAAGATCATCTCCATTGAAGGCATCGACGGAAGCGGCAAGGGCTCGCAGTTTGCGCTTTTGTACGAAGCGCTTCAATCGCGCGGCTACAGCGTGCAAAAACGGGATTACCCGCGTTACGAAAGCTTTTTCGGCGCGCAGGTAGGAAAACTCCTTTCCGGCGAGGGTGGCGTGCGTGCCGACACGGTGGATGGCAAGAGCATGGCGCTTTGGTTTGCGCTCGACCGCTGGGAGAGCTTTCGCGATTATCGCGACGGCGAAGCGCAGTTTCTTCTTTTGAACCGCTTTGTGCTTTCCAACGCCGTTTACCAGAGCATTCGCGACATCGATCTTGACAAGCCCGACATTGTGGATTGGGTCTTTGACTTGGAGTACAACCACTTTGGGCTTCCCCGTCCGGATGTGACGCTGCTTTTTGACGTAAGCTCGGCACGGGCCGAGGAAAACGTGAAAAAGAAGGGGTTTCGCGGCTACGTGGGCGATGGAGCGGACGTTTACGAGCAATCGAGCGGCATACAGGAGCGCGCGCGCAAAAAATACCTCGAGTGCGCAAAGCGGTTTGAAGAGATTGCCGTGATACCATGCATGAAAGACGGCATACTTTTAAGCCCCCCTGAAATTTGCTCACGGGCGCTCGATGAGCTTCAAGCAAGAAACATTCTGCCGTAAAAAACCAGGAAATTTCAGTGGACATTAAAACCGCCCCCGCGATGATTCGCAGGGGCGGTTTTACAATACAAAATTCTTATTTCGCCTTTATCTTTTTAAGCTTGGCAAAACGCGGCACGCCGTTTTGGTACACGGGTTTGGCTTCGCCTTCAATCAACGGAAGCACATAGCTGATGAATTCCTCGGTTACGCCGTTGCCTTGGGCATTGATCATGCTATCGGGCACCTTCTTTTCGGTGTTGGCAACCTCCGCAAGATCGATGAGCTTGATGCCGCAAACATACTTGCCGTTTTCGTCGTAGCTGCGTTCAAAGCCCACCATTTTGTCGGTGATGCCGTTCACGGCGTTTTCCACGGCGGCTTTGCCCGCGAGGAAGGACTCGTTCACGTCGGTTGCGGAAGCGCTGTGCGCGGCGCAGCGCTGCATGAGCGAAAACTCGATGGGGCGCACCTTTACGTTGAGCTTTTCCTTTACTTTGTCGGCGAGGAAAGAAGCAAGACCGCCGAGCTGCTTATGGCCAAACGCATCCACCGCAGCGTTCGCGTTGGCGGCTTCGACGATGAGCGTGCCGTTTTCGTCATGCGTGCCCTCGGAAACGGCCACGAGGCAGTTGCCGTTCTTTTTATAAACCTTTTCAACATCCGCAAGGAAACGGTCTACATCAAACACGCGCTCCGGCAGGTAAATAAGATCCGGCCCCATGCCGAAATGCGACGCGACACCCGCAGCGGCGGTGAGCCAGCCCGCGTGGCGGCCCATGCACTCGAGCACGCACACCATACCCTTGTCGTATACACGCGCATCCAGATAAAGCTCCATGCAGGTGGTTGCGATATATTTCGCGGCGGACGCGAAGCCCGGGCAGTGATCGGTACCGTAAAGATCATTGTCGATGGTTTTGGGAACGCCCATGATGCGGCACTCGTAACCGGCCTGCTGCATGTACTTGGAGATTTTGTTGCAGGTATCCATGGAATCGTTGCCGCCGTTGTAGAAGAAATAGCGGACGTCGTATTTTTTGAAGATCTCGAGGATGCGCTTATAGTCGCTGTCGTCCACAGAGCTATCCTTGAGCTTGTAGCGGCAGGAGCCCAGCGCCGAGGAGGGCGTGTTCAAAAGCAGGGCAAGCTCTTTTTCATCTTCTTCGCCCATGTCGTAGAGTACGTCGTCGAGTACGCCGCGGATACCGTGCGCCGCGCCATAAACACGCGTGATATCGGGGCATTCGAGCGCGGTTTTGATCACGCCGTACGCGCTTGCGTTGATAACCGAGGTGGGGCCGCCGGACTGGCCAATGATGCATGCACCTTTGAGCTGTTTTGCCATTTGTATATCCTCCATGGTTTTTCACCATTTTTTTGCGGAATGTATCCTATCTGTAGACACGAAGCGGACTATGGCTGACTCCGCGCATGTGCATTTGCCCGCAGGCGAAAATCGCACGCGCACAAAAATATATAATAGCGGATTCGCGGCTATTATATCACGCACAGAAGCTCCCTGCCAGTAACTACTTTTTCGGGGAAGCCGCGTTTCCATTGGTACCGCTTTTAGCTTACATACAAAAAACGCCTTTCATTCGCCCTTTTTTTGCGCGCTTTCGAGCGCGCGTTTCATAAGCCTTTTCCAAAGCGTCAAATCGGCACAAACGCCTGGGGCAAGCCCCTCCGCCTCGCGAAAGCGCACAAGGGCGCGCTCGGTCACAGCATCGAACACGCCCGTGAGCGCGGCGCTGTAACCGCAGCACAAAAGCGCATCCTGCAAAACAAACACATGCACCCCGCTCATGCCGCGCGAAAGGTACGGGTAGCCGCGTGAAAGCCCGCACGGCGGTGCGGCGTAAACCTCGGCATGAATCCAAACCGGCGCGAGATAGCTTGGCTCCACATAGGAAAATTGCTCTGTTTCCGCAGCAAGCTGTCTTAGCCTTTCCCGCTCCTCGGATTCCATCCCCTGCCCCATGTGCAGCGCAAGCCCCGCGTAGTGTGCCGACTGACCCGCATGAAGCCCGCTTCCCACGCGTCGAAAGCCCGCGCCAACATACACGGGCGTATCGTTTGCTTCGCAAAATGCGTCGTATGCTTCAAGCAGGCGAAGGTCCGTCCATGCAAGGTCGGTATCGCTCTGCCCGAGGAACCCGCGCATGGCAATGCGCCCATGCGCGAGATACGGAAGCTCGGCACAAGCGAAACGCTCAAACTCCTTCGTGCTGTGATTGTACAAAAACAAAACCGTCATACATTAAAGTATGGCGGTTTCTTAAGTTGGTTCGGAAAAACGCGAGCAAAACGCACGCGTTTTTAGCATGGTTTTTGCTTTTAAAAACGGGCTTCCCGCCTTGCAAAAAATGCCGGGCAATCGCCGCTATTCCCCAAAAAGCTCCTCATGCAGACGCTTTTCAAGCAATGCGTGAAGCGTTTGGCTCGCATGGAATTCCGCCATAAGCGCTTCCGCTTCCATAAGGGCGTTTTTCTTTGCAGCAAGCGGAAGGTTCGCCTTTTTGGCGCGTAGCAGCAAGTTTTTTGGCGTATGCGAAAGATCCACAAACTCCAACACTTGCGTTTTATAGCCGCAGGCAGTCAGAAGGTTGGCACGGATGGCGTCCGTAAAAAGTGCCGCGGCGCGCTCCTTGATGATGCCGTAGCGCGTAAGAATGGGAAGGTTTTCCGTTTTCAGTTGTGTATTGAGCTCATGCTGGCAGCACGGCACCGAAAAAATATGCTCCGCGCCCCAGTTTACGGCGTTATACAGCGCATGGTCGGTGGCGGTGTCGCAGGCATGCAGCGTTACCACCATATCGATTTGGCCTTCAGGCTGGTAGCCGCGAATGTCTCCTAGCGCGAAATGCAAGCTTTGGTAGCCGAATTTTTCTGTGGCGCGGTTACAGGCATCGATCACGTCTTTTTTTAAATCAAGCCCCGTCATTTCGACCTGAAAACCCTTGATTGCCGTGAAATAATGGTACAAAACGAAGGTCAAATACGACTTGCCGCAGCCGAAATCCACAACGCGAAGCGGCTTTTTCGCTTCGTACGCCCCAAGCGCGTCATCCACAATCTCCAAGAAACGGTTGATCTGGCGAAACTTGTCGTACATCGCCTTTACGATGCGCCCGTCCGGCGTAAGCACGCCAATTTCTACAAGCGGCCCAACCGGCAAGCCCTCTTTGAGCAGGTATTCCTTTTCGCGGTTGTGCGCATTTTCTTTTTTGGGTGCCGAATCGGCGGCGGTTTTGGTGTAAAACGCCTTGCCTTTTTTGCTCAGGCGCACCATGTGCTCGTACTTTTCATCCCAGCCGTTGTACTGGCGGTACGCAGTGCCCATGAGCTTTTTTACGAGCGCTTTCGCGCCTTCCTCGTCAAGGTTTTCGTGAAACGCTTGTGCGCCAACCCTACGCTCGGCTTGAAAGCCGTTTCCCTTGCGGCTCAGCACAAGTTTCTCGACGCCTTTTTCAACGGGCGCACTCAAAACGACCTTATACGTTTCTTTTGTGAAGGCCGCCTCTAACGCGGCCCATAGCTCGTCCATGGCTCCCCCCCTCACTGCCGGAAGTCGCGCGTGAACATATCGCTGTGCTCCACAAGGCTTTCAAGGGTTTCAAAACCAAGCCGCTTCAAAAGCTCGACCACATAGGGGTTTTCGGCAGGCGTTTGGTACGCGGCTTTGTCGCCGTATTCGTACACGTTTTTGCGCCCCTCCTCTTTCGGGATCAAAACCTTGGGGCCGCCCACGCAGCCGCCCACGCAGCCCATGCCCTCGATAAAGTTCGCGGAGATTTTACCTTCCTTAAGGTCGCTGAGCATCGCCTTGCACGCAACTACACCGTCGGCCTGCATAGCGCGCACTGCAATGGTACGATCGGGATTGATGCGCTTCACGGTTTTTTGCACGGCCTCGCTCACGCCGCCGGTGGTGGCGTAAATCCTGCCCGCGCGGGAGGAGTGGTCACGCTCATCCTCACTCATTTTTGCGGGGTCGATGCGCGCCGCGTTGAATACGTCGCGAATTTCATGGAAGGTAAGCACATAATCCACTGCATCGGCAATGTCCTTTTCGCGCGCCTCCGCCTTTTTTGCCATGCACGGGCCGATGAACACGGTAATCGCGTCCGGATGCAGCGTTTTTATGGCGCGGCCACATGCCACCATGGGCGATACCGCCGCGGGCACATGTGGCATCAGCTCGTGATACACCTTGCGGATCATGGCAATCCACATAGGGCAGCAACAGCTTGTAAGCTGGTAATCCTTTTCGGTGACGATGTTTCTATCGAACTCAATCGCTTCCTTGAGCGTAAGGATGTCCGCAAACAGAGCAACCTCGACCATGCCGGTAAAGCCCAGCCGCTTGAATGCCGCGCGAAGCTTGCCGGGGGTAACCTCCTCGGTAAACTGGTTGATAAACGCCGGAGCGATTAAGGCGTATACGGGCGCACGAGCGCTGTGGATGGCCTCAAGCGCAGGAAGAATGTCCCTGCTCTCGGTAAGTTTTTTGCAAGCGCATGCGTCGATGCAATCCCCACATCCCACGCAGCGCATCGGGTCGATGCTTACAGCACCCTTTTCATCGCGAAAGATCGCGTCGAAAAGGCACCTTACGGCGCAGGGCGGGTTTTCTTCCTTGCCGCAAAGGCAATCGCCCGTGCGAAGCACCACAGGGTGCCCTTTCGGGTTTAAAAGACAGTCGAGATGATGCGGGTCGAACTCGTCCGCCTTGAGCGCACTTACTTCACCTTCTATACGGTTTTGCGCCGAAGCGCTTAAAAGCCTTTCGTAAAGTTCCTGAAATGTAACCATCGTTTGCCTCCCCTTGTTGCTGTGCCCATTATAGCAAAATTTCTTAAAAATGCGAACACCCGGCAGAAGA
>JAEZGQ010000176.1 GCA_023416895.1 Bacillota bacterium
ACACTTGCAAAGTAAAATACTTGAAAGGGGTTTTTTCAGAATGAAGAAACTGTTTGCTCTCGTCCTGACCCTCGCTCTGGTGTTCGCGATTGCCGCGCCCGCCATGGCCGCTTCCTGGGGTGCTCCCACTGCCCCCACCGGCACTCCTTACGCCACCAGCGTAACCCTGCTCCAGAAGGGCACCGATGCCTCTGGCGCTACCTACTACACCGCCTACCCCGCCAACCTTGGCGTAGTGGCCGGCACCACCGTGTACTTCCAGGTTAGCTTCACCATTCCCAGTGCTGCTGATGTTGCCGCTTACTATGGCACCGTTGATGGTACTGCCGGCGTTGTGAAGTCCACCGTTACCCTCAAGAACCTTAAGGGCGTAGCGGAAGTAGATGGTACCGACGCTTCCAGCATCTCCACTGTTGCCAGCAACAAGATCACCATCGATCTCTCCGCTGCTGCTGCAGAAGAGACCCACTCCGTTATCTACACCGCGGTTGTTGACAAGACTGCCGAGGCTTCCGTTACCTCCTTCTACGGCTATGGCGTAGGCACCACGGTTGCTTCCTTCACCAACATCGTGAAGGGCGACTACACCATCACCGCCAACAGCATCACCGACGGCACTAACACGCTGACCCTTGGCCTTACCTCTGCCAAGCTGGTGAACGAAATGACGCTGGCGGTCGGCGGCGTGACTTACACCGTGAACGCAGGCCCCGTGTTCCAGTACATTGATGGCAGCGCGATCAAGACCCTTGCCACCACTGATGCGAAGTATGCCGCCGTTCTGGCTGCTTACAACGAGCTCACCGGCGTGCTCGGCTTCAAGGCTGGCGATGCTGGCGTGTACTTCACCGCTGCCAACATTCTTGCGAACTTCGGCTACAACAACGCCGCTACCGCGACTGGCACCTACAAGCCCTACACCTCCTCCCTCACCGTTTCCGACAGCACCACCGTCCCCAACACCGGTGACGCCGTGTCCGTGCTCGGCTTCGTGATGGTTGGTCTGGCTCTGCTGGCCACCGCCGCCGTCGTTGTGAAGAAGGTTCGTGCGTAAGCATTAACCCCAACCGCAACCAAATCCCGCAAGGGACCCAATAGCACGAAGGAGCCGCCCGCAAGGGCGGCTCTTTTTTTATGTGCGCAAGCGCCTGACGCTGCCTTGTGGTGCGGCATGCCCTTTATCCCGTGGCCGGTAAACGTTGCCTTGAAAAAAACTCCTCACGTAAAGTACCCTTCCGGCACTCCATCAAGCACCACGCGAAGCGTATTTTCCTCCTTCGTTGCACCTTTTGCTCCATATTCAAGCAAAAGCTTTGCCGCCGCAATGCGGTCGGCATCTTTGGCAGCGTCGTTGGCGCAAATGGCGCTCAGGCAAGAAAGCGCGGCTGCTATAAAAAGCTCCTCTTGTTCCATAAAAGAGCCTCCTTTGTTAACTTTCTGTTGCGGCGGTTGTCCGCCATTTTCTGGTATGGTATAGTCAAAGCGTTGCTTTTGGCACTCCGTAGCCTAAGGCTTGCATAAAAATGAAAGCAAGCCTAAATCAAAACGGCATGGTACAAAGGAAAAAGAAATGAAGCGTATAGCAATTTTACTTGCCTCGCTGATGGCGGTACTAACTTTTATGAGCGGTTGCCAAACTGCGCAGCCGGACGTTGTACTTTCCCCCGTGCAAACAATCGATGTACCGGAACAAACAGGCGTACAGGGGCCATTGCCTACGGAGCCTGCCGCGCAGAGCACGGGCTTTGCCGCCTATGAGCTAAGGCAGGAAACCGTTTATTATCCCGAAGGGAGCGCACCCGAATCGGCAGAATACATGCTCAATGTTACGCTACCCCTTTTTACCGCGCAGGATGAAGCTGCCGCGAACATGAACGCGGCTGTGGAACTTTACCGCGCGGAGCTTATAGAACGCGTTGTAAACGAGCGTCTGCCCCTTGCCGACCGCGCCGAGGGGGAGGAGTTGCCATCCACGGTCGTAAGCTTAGAAATGGAGTTTGCCGGCGCATATTTGAACGTATGCCTTTATGAGGATATAAGCTATGGCGACAACGCTGAGCACGCCATTCACACCATTGTTTTTTCAAAAGATGGGCAGGAGTGCAGCCTTGCCGCCGTTTCGGGTGTTTTTGACCCGTCCGATTTGGCGGCGCAGCAGGTTTTAAACCAAATCGCCAAGGACGAAAGCGTTTACTACGGCGATGTAACTGCTGAAACCGCAAAGCTCGCGCTCGACCTTTACAATGCTTTTGCCGTAACGGAAAGCGGCTACATCCTGTACACGGCGGAGGGCACGCTTGCAAAGCCGGAGCTCGGCATTTTGAGCTTCTTTGTAGATAAGACAGCCTTCTATCCTGATTTTGTAGGCGATGCGATTCCCGCTGAACGCTATGAGGCGCTGAAAAATGCCGTCAACTTGCTTGCACGCGCCTGCGCTGTGGACTATACAAGCTTTTCCTCCGGAAGTCCCAACGCGCTTTGCGCGAGTGGGTTCCTCTCGGGCCTTCTTTCCGAGCGTGGCATAGTGAGCCTTTCCAAACAGGAATACGAAACCTTGTTTTCCGCCTATTTTACCGGCGAGTTCCCGGCGGATTTGAGTACCGCGGGCGACGGCACAATGCTTTCGGGTGACGTTTATACCATTGCCGCCGTACCTATGGCAACGTACAGCGTGGAGTTGAGGGATGCGCGTCTTGAAAACGGAACCATAACGCTTTCAGGGAACCTCCTTTACGGCGTGCCGGGTGAGGCCGACGCGGCGATCGTCGCTCCTGTGGAAATCGTCCTGCAACAGGATGATACCACCGAAACCGGCTACCGCTTCGAAGCGTTTTCGATTTATTAAAAATGAATTTCGGCATGTGCTTTCACGGCATAAAGAAGCCCCACGGTAAATTGCCGCGGGGCTTTGGGTTACTATTAGATTTCTTTGGGGCACTGGGCATTCAAAAATCCTTATAAAAATTCGGCTTTGACGATATGTGTGTCAAAACGGATGAAGGCCGTAGGCTTTCGTACGTTTCACGCTTTGCCGCTCGAAAATGCGAAGTATTAGACAAAGCGTGTATGCTCGCAAAAGTGAAGAATTTGCTTTTGCCACATAGAAAAAGCCCCGCGGTAAATCGCCGCGGGGCTTCTTCCTTTTGAGTCGCTGCCTTCTTGCTGCTGAATCGCCTTACCCGCTATATCAAAAAAACGGGATTACCATTCGTCAGTACCCCACAGGGGCAGGCGGGCAGGCGAATAGGGGTCGGGCGGTGTTTCCTCCGCGCCTTCCTCCGCGTCGCGTCCGAGCACGTCCTGGCGCATATGCTTGTTGAACGTTTGATGAAAACCGTTCGCAAAAGCACGTGCGCGGAATGTGTTGATGCTCATGGGTGGCACCTCCTCGCGTTTATTATCGCTAAATGCGCGCAGCAACATACACACTCGATCTTGTAAAAAACAAGCAATTTTTAAATCGCAGAAGATACCTCGAGTTGATCGCTCGCAGCGGGCGGTGTGCCGCCCGCCATTGCGGGCTGCGAGGCTGCGGCTTCCGCTTGCGCATTTGCTTTTTCGCGCATGAGGGAAAGCGCTTGATCCTTGCCGTCAAACGTCATAAGCGCAAGGCCAACGTCCGGTGTTACCATGCCGATTCTTACAAGCTCCAGCACCAGCTCATTGTTGGCAAGCACCGAAAAGCGGTTTTCGCGCTGCACTTTTACGGTAACGCGAAACTCGAGCGGCACACGGTTTTTCAGCGTCGTTTCACGGTTCAAGAGTCGCGCATTGAACACGGCGGGTGCATTTTTTGTGCCATCCTCGCCCGCAAGAAAGCGGTCAAAAATGGCAAACTCTCGCTCCACCTCGATTTCCTGTCGCACGGCCGCCTCGAATGCGGAATGCACCGCGCGCGCGGCCATGCGTGAGCGCTTGCCGGAAAGCTCTTGCAAGGCCGCGATTGCCGAGGCAGCAGTAACGCCGCCGCGCGTCATGCCGCGCGAGAAATCGTTGGCGCCGCTTTCTTCGCGAATGGAGTTTCGCACGCGGTCGATGTATTCAAGAATGTACGCAGGAAGCGGCGCTGTGGGGAACCATGTTACGCCGTTTAGGTTTTCGCCGCGATGTACTTCCTTTGACCAATCCCTAAGATCGTCCGCGTCGAAGCCGCTTGCACCCGTGACCAAAAGCTTGTTGCGCGAGGCCATGAGTGCGTTTTTCAAAACGATCTGGTCAAGCTTGTCGGCATAACGCTGTTGGGTTTCGAACATATCCACAAACCCAAACCCCAAGCAGGAGCCTCTGCGCGGGAACAGCGCCGTAAGTACAAAGGGGTACTCGCCGTGGGCATAGTAGCCGTCGGGCTTTTGTTCGCGGCTGTCTTCCAAAAGGAGCCCGCCGGCGAGCTTTTGCATGTGCACGCGATGAAGCCCTAACGACGGGTCATATACGCGCTTCCAGCATTCGATTAGAAGGATGGAGTCATGGTCACGTTGGTAAAGCACGCCGTCGCGCAGGCGGTTGATAGAAAACGCATCCGGCCTCATTTCATCTGCAAAGGCTGGGTAGTGTTGGGAAAACCATTCCTTGGTGTAAGGTGCAAAGCGAAACACTGCACGCGAATCCTGAATGCTTGTGCAGCATGGATCAAACAAAATGCTGCGCGCGTCGGCATGCCGCAAAAACGTGCCGCCAAGCCCCGCGTTGAGTACGGCGTCAAACCCCGTTTCCTGCACCATGTAGCCGTACACCAAAAGATCGTGCATCAAGGCTGCGTATTCGTCGAGGTAGCCGCAGCGGATGTGGTTTTCACGGATGGCGGCGCTCAAAAGGCTTGCTTCGCGCGTGTAGCGGGGGTCGTCGGCCACGATGACCGCCTCGGGGTAACTGTCCATCAAATCCGCACGGACGTTTTCGATGGTGGATTGCAAAATCGGCGTATGCGGGCGCGGCTCATTTTTTTCCGCCTCCGGCACGCCATACCAGTTGTCGCCCAAATAAAGGCGTTCGCACCGCTCAAGGCGCGCCCATTCGGGTGCGTAGGCCTCGCGGTATTCGTTGAAAAGCGCATAGGAGCTTTCCGCTTCCTGCGCACGGTTTAGTTTCATGAAGTTCCTCCTGTTTTTGATATTTAAAAAAGAAACGGGATATAAAGCGGCAGTAAAATCAAATCGTCAAAAAGCTGCCCGCTTGCGGCGGTTCGGAAAGCGGGTCGTAGGGTGTGGGCTTTCGCGTTGGCGTATGAAAGGAAAGCCCCGGGCGTGACATAAGCGCATAGCGAAGCGACTCGGGCGCGTGATCTTCACCATCGGCGGAGTCCTCGCGGTTGTGCCGGTCATAAACAAGAAGCGGCAACGTCCGGATGAGATTTTCACAGCAGGCGAATACGGTAAGGCGCGGTTTGCCGTCCGCAGCGTCGGCAAGGTAGGCGCGCATGCGTTGCCAGCCCGCTACGCGCGCGCTGTCGGCAGGCGTTACGGGTACGCCTGAAAGAGAAAAAAGCTCTGCGATGCTTTCGCCCTCAAAGCCGCCCTCGCTCTTTAAAAGCGCACCGCGCTTTTGCCACATATCGGGCGACGCAACGGTGTAGGAAATGGTTTCGCCCTCCGAAAGGGCGAGCGCGCGCCGCGCTACCTCGTCGGCCCGCATGTGGGTCACATAAAGCTCACGGTAGGTAAAAATGCGGCCCTCGGCATCTACTGCGTGCCAAAGCACAGCGCAGGGGTCATTGTATCCCCAGTCGATGGAACGAAAGCGCTTCCACCAAGTAGGTAGGGGGAAAGGCGCGCATACATGCTTCTCGCGGCTGAATTCCGAAAAGTACTGGCCGGAGAGCGCGTCCCAGTCCCCATGCAAATGCGCGCGGCGAAGCGCTTCGGGGAGAGACTCGAGCTGGCGCACATAGTTGGGGTCGGCGGTCAAAAGGGCAGCGTTGTCCCACACGCGTGCGGGGATAAAGGCGTAGTCCTCCGCGCACTCGCCCTCGCGATAGGCACGGTCAATGAAGAGCCGCTTTACCCATGCATGCCCCACGTTGCCGGGGTTGCAGGTGTAGTACATACGCGGCTTTACGTCAAGCCGCGTGGTGCGGTTGCAAGTGGCGATGAAGCGCATCTGCTCCTCGGTGAAATGCGTGGCCTCCTCAAGGCCGATTACGTCGTATTCCTGCCCTTGGTACTGGTAAACGTCCGTTTCCGCATCGCAGTAGCCAAGCTTGAGGCGCGAACCGTTGGGAAAGCGGAATACGCGCTCCGATGCGTTGTAGGCTGCTACGCCGTAAAGCTCCCGTAAAAGAGGAAGCACATGGTTTTCGCGCAGCTCGTTGAGCGTGCGCCGTAAAAGAAGCGCGTTGAGCGACGGATAGCGAAGCGACAAAAGCACAAGCTTGCGGCGCATCGCCCAGCTTTTGCCGCCGCCTCGCGCGCCTCCATAAGCGGTGTGCCGCGCGCGGCTTAAAAAGAACTCTTCCTGCCGCTTGTTAGGAACGCCCTTAAGCAGCAATGTTTTTTCGATGGCAAATCCCTCCCGTTTTCGGGCGCAAAAAAACCGCGTCTAAAAAAGACGCGGCATCGGGCGGTTGTAAAAGGGGGCGCAAATCCTTTGCTCCCCTATAAAAAGTATAGGCGTGCCGCCGTGCGTTTACAAGTGCGGCATTGAAGAAATTTACGGGTACCGTTTGTGCAAGCTTTCAGTTTTAAGTACCGAATTCATCCCTGTGGCTGCTTTTGGCGTTGACTTCGGTTTACATACGCGGGTATCATAGAAACGTAAAAACGAACAAACGTTCGAAAAAGGAGGGCGAATATGAAGACATCTATCAACCTTGAAAACCACATGGTGTTGCCCGCAGGCGCCGAGGAGCCTCGTGGCGCGGCGCGTCGATATACGAAGCATGAGCAGGAATTGAGCGCCTATGCGGCAACGGAAAGGCGGCTTTACGCCGTACCGATTTTGCGCGAGCGCATTGCGGACAGCCGCGAGGAGCTTGCGGAGCTTGAAACGCTGGGCGTGGAGGCGCTCAGGCAGCATTCGCTGTCGCTTGTGAAGATTTTGCGCCCGGGCATACGGCTGACGCCCGAGGAAGTGCACGCGGCGCAGATGGCGGAACTTCGCGGCAGGCTTGCGGCGGACGAGCGTGAAATGCGAAAAATGCAGGCGGCGCTTACCTGCGTGGAGGACGACCCCTATTATCAGGCGCTGGAGCTGAAGTACTTTAAAAACGCGCGGGATCCGGAGGTGGCCGAAAAGCTCTGCTGCGACCCAAGTACCGTGCGCCGCAACCGCGCACGGCTTGTAAGGCGGCTTGCACTGCG
>JAEZGQ010000210.1 GCA_023416895.1 Bacillota bacterium
GAGCCGACAAGCCCGCGAGCCTTTTGGCTGAGTCCGGTACATTCCGGCGCCGACGGTAAACGCTTATTTTAAGCGCAAAGTCCGGATGGAAGAAGAACGATGCTGTATTTTTCAGCAATGTTTTCCCCTTTTGCGTACGCAAAAGGGGTTTTTGTTTTTCAATTTTCTTGCTGGGGGTATTTTTATGATCCGTTTTGGCAGCACAAAGTGGCTCACGCGCATGGCGCTGTTGGCTGCACTTTCCCTAATTCTTGTGTACTTCATCCACTTTTCTATTTTTCCCGCCGCGCCGTACCTCGAGTACGACATGGCGGATATCCCGATCCTCATCGGCACGTTCATGTTCGGGCCGGTTTCGGGCGTCCTTCTGACGGCGGTCGTAAGCGTGCTGCAGTGGCTTTTGGTTTCGCCGGGCGGCGGCTGGGTGGGCGCAGTGATGCACTTTTTTGCGACAGGTGCTTTTGCGCTTGCGGCAGGGCTCATTTACCGCCAGCTTCACTCGCGCGGCGGCGCGCTTTTGTCCCTTGCGGTTGGCTCCCTATGCATGATTGTGCTGATGATACCGCTCAACTACATTTTTACGGTGAATTTTTACGGCACGCCCAAAGATGTGTTGGACGCTATGATTTGGCCCATCATCGTACCGTTTAACGCCATCAAGGCGGGGCTCAACTCCGTTTTAACGTTTTTTCTTTATAAGAGCGTAGCGAAGCTTTTCAAGCTTGAGCCACACAAAAAGCAGGGCGGAACCACACCGCAGGAATGATGGCAGTACTCGCATATATAAGACAACACTACATCTTTATCAAAGCCGCCGAAACCAAACGGTGGCTTTTCTTTTTTGAAAAAGCTTCGGCGTGCAAGGCGCGCGGTTGTATGCTATGATGGTTGCAGCCGCACTTTGCGCGGACGAGAGCAAAAACACCTCGCATTCCGCGCTTCGTTCTATGACGCGGCAACAGGAGGTTCTATGCCACAGCAAAAAACCCTTCAACAAAAACTGGCCGCGCGCAAGCTTTCGCCGCCGTTTGCCCCGCTCTACCGCATCCTTGTAACGGTGATGCGCCTTCTTTACCAAAAAAGGCTTAACGTGGTGATTCGCCGTGAGCTGAACTTAAAAAACTACAAGGGGCCTTACATCGTCGTATCCAACCACGCATCAAGGCTTGATTATCTTTACGCTGGGTTTGCATTTTTTCCGCACACGCTCAGCTTTGTTGCGGGCTACAACGAGTTTTTCCGTTCGCACCTTGCGTTTATTTTCCGGCTCATGCAGGTAATCCCCAAGCGCAACTTCGTACCCGACCTTTACACCATCCGTTCGGTTTCGCGCATCCTCAAAAAAGGTGGGCGAGTAATCCTTTTCCCGGAGGGTATGAGCTCCATTTCCGGCGCGAATCAACCCGTTGCCATTGGCAGCGGCAAATTTCTGAAGCATTTTGAGGTGCCTGTGCTGCAAATGAAAATTGCGGGCGGCTACCTTACCAACACCAAATATTGCCTCGACGAACGCCCCGGGCGCGTTGAGGTGACGGTTCGTGAGCTTTTTTCGCCCGAGCAGCTTTCCAGCATGAGCGCTGAGCAGATTCAGGAAAAACTCGACGAGGCGCTTTACCACGACGATTACGCTTGGAACAAAAAAGAGCAGGTTGCTTTTTCCTCAGGTGGAAGGATTGCGCACAATCTCCACACGCTGTTGTTTTGGTGCCCCAAATGCGGCAAGGAGTTTTACATGAAGGGAGAGGGAAACACCCTCCGCTGTTCCCACTGCGGCAATGGCGCATCGATTGATGAGCGCTACAACCTTACGCCTTTCGACGAAACCTGCGTAATCCCCGAAACCCTTCAAGCTTGGTTTGAGCAGCAGCGTAAGCATATTTACCATACCGTAAATGAAGAAGGCTTTCGCCTTGTTGAAAAGGTGCGCCTCGGCGTGCTTCCAAAGTTTGAGTACCTTAAGGAGCAGGCGACCTCTATGGTGGTCGGAGAGGGAATTTTGACCCTTGACCGCACGGGCTTCCGCTTCGACGGCACGCGCGACGGCGAACCCTTCTCGTTCCATATTAAGCCCCCGCAGCTCCCTACGTTTGGCATGTGCACCGACATCAGCCGCTTTTACACCTTTGTTGACAACGAA
This sequence comes from Bacillota bacterium, assembly GCA_023416895.1. Classification (GTDB taxonomy): domain Bacteria; phylum Bacillota; class Clostridia; order Christensenellales; family CAG-138; genus UBA7707. The sequence continues at coordinate 2,138 of JAEZGQ010000210.1, forward strand.
TTTTACGAGTTTTATCCCGAAAACGACACCGTGGAGAAATGGTTCCTCGCCACGGAGGAGATCCATCGCCTTGAGGGTGGATCGTGGAAGAACTTCCCGCACGCAACGACATACGAGGCGTAACGGAGAATAGGTCAACACAGGCACAGTCTACAATGATTCCACAAGCAAAACGTGCGCTCCCGTTTGAGAACGCACGTTTTATTATGCCTTTCAAATATTCGCCAAAAAGCCCGGGATTGTCAAGGGGCGGCAGCTCCTTGACTTTCATTCCGGCTTTGACGACATGTGCGTCAAAACGGATGAAAACCGCAGGTTTTCCTACCGCTCACGCTTTGCCGCCCGGAAAGCGCGGCTTTTAGGCAAAGCGTGCAAAACC
>JAEZGQ010000023.1 GCA_023416895.1 Bacillota bacterium
CCGTAGGCGATATAGGGGGCACCCGCTTCCTTCACAGCGTCAAGGCTTGTGTAGGTATTGCCGTCGAGCGGCACAAAAAGGCTCGCGATGTTGTTCATTTTTCCTGTGATGAGGCTCAAAAGCGGCATGAACATATCGTTCACAAGCGAAGTCACAATTTTGCCGAACGCGCCGCCGATCATCACGCCGACGGCCATGTCAATCACGTTCCCTTTGAACGCAAAGTCCTTGAATTCCTTGAAGATTTTCATGTTTTGTACCTCCAACCCTATTTTTACGTATGCCTAAACCTAACACGCCGGTTCGCCGCTTTTGCTCGTCGCGGCAAAGAAGCGTGCGTTTTATAGCCTTCCGTGATAGTCCGAATCGAGTGTGATACGGCAAACATAGTCTTTGTTCGCCTCACGGGCACACTCTTTGATTTTACCTTTTAAAAGCTTCACATCCGAGCTTCTTAGCTCCGGCGGCACAACAAGGTCGAACGTTAAAAGTATCTGCCCGTCTCTTTGCGCTGCGCGAAAGTCATGCATGGAAAGGCGGTCGTCGAGCTTTGAAAGAATGCCTTCGATCGCTTCGTGCGCGGCGTTTTGAAGGACGTTGTCCTGCTCCACGGGATCGATGTGAATGGTGAGCGTAAGGTTCATGTCAGTGCCGATCTCACGTTCTGCGCGGTCGACGGTTTCGTGGATCTCCATGAGGCGTGCGTCCGAACGCACCTCCGCGTGTGCACTCACCATTATGCGCGCGGGGCCGTAGCTATGCACCGTAACGTCATGAATCCCGAGAATTCCATCGTAGCTTAAAATGCGTGTTTTTAGATCCTTCATCATGGCGGGATCGGGTGCCTCTCCCATGAGGGGGCTTATCGCGTCGCGGATGATCTTCACGCCCGAATAAAGCACGAAGCCCGCCACAAGAAGCCCGATGTAGCCGTCGATGTTGATTCTTTTTGCGTAGCTTATAATGCCCGAAACGAGGATCGAACCCGTAGTGATCACGTCGCAGATGCTGTCTGCCGTGGTGGCGCGTATGGCGCTTGAGGAAATGCGCTTGCCGACGTACGAGGTGAACACACTCATCCAGAGCTTGACAAGGATAGAGAGCGCAAGCACCGAAATGCTCACAAGGTCAAACTGCACCGGCGTGGGACGGATGATTTTTTCCACCGACTCCTTGCCGAGCTCAAACCCCACCACCATAATCAGAAACGCGATGATGAGCGCGCTCACATATTCGATGCGCGCATGCCCATAGGGGTGTTCGCGGTCGGCGGGCTTCCCCGCCGCCTTGAAGCCGATGAGCGTAACGACCGCCGAACCCACGTCCGAAAGGTTGTTTACGGCGTCCGCCTGCACGGCGATGCTGCCCGTCAAAGCGCCGATCAAAAACTTCGCGGCGCTCAATACCACGTTTACGGCAATGCCCACCGCACCCGAAAGCAGCCCGTACTCCTCCCGCACGCGCGGGTCTTTTACATCCTCGGCGTTTTTGATAAAAAAGCGGATCAAAAGCTTTGTCATACTTCCTCCAGCACGGCGCGCAGCGTTTCCCCGATGGGTGCGCGGATCACAAGTCCCGCCCGGCCGTCGTAAGGCGTGGCGCTTTTGTTGAGAAGCGCCATGCGCGGCCCGCGAAAATACTCGATCAACCCCGCCGCCGGATACACCGCCAAAGAGGTGCCGCCCACGATGAGCGTATCCGCTTCCATTATATGTCGCACGGCAGAATTGAGAATGTGTTCATCAAGCCCCTCGCCGTAAAGCACCACGTCAGGCTTTACGATGCCGCCGCACGCGCAGCGCGGCACCGGTTTTCCCTCTAGGATCTTTTCAACACCGTAGCGTTCGCCGCACAGCATACAGGTGTTGCGGTAAATGCTTCCGTGAAGCTCCAAAACGTTTACGCTTCCCGCCTTCTGATGAAGGCCGTCGATGTTTTGGGTGATAACCGCCGTAAGCTTGCCCGTTTTTTCAAGCCTTGCAAGCGCCTCGTGCGCGGGGTTTGGCTTTGCGTCCGTTACAAGAAGCGCGCTTTTATAGTAGGTGAAAAACCGCTCGGGATACCGCATAAAAAACGCGTGGCTCAAAAGGGTTTCCGGCATGTCACCGAATTCCTTGAGCGCCCGAAAACGGCCGGTTTCGCTTCTGAAATCCGGTATACCGCTCTCGGTCGATACCCCGGCGCCTCCCAAAAACGCAATGCGGCGCGCTTCATTTAAATAGCTTTTTAACAACGCAAGCGATTCCATGCGCGCCTCCCATTTTCATTTTTGCGAGAGCAGTTTCAGCGCTAATATATTTATGCAATTTCTCTTTCATTTCACTTTACTTCCCGCACGCTTGCGATTACAATATATTGTAATCCACTCGATTGAATTTTCCAAATCCTTTTTGCTGGGAGGGTGCCATGAACGGCATAACGTCCATGAGCCGCGACGCGCTTAACGCGCTGTACGCACAAGAATGCCAAAAATACGAGCAATTCAAAGCGAAAAACCTCAAACTTGATATGTCGCGCGGCAAGCCGGGCAGCGAGCAGCTCAACCTTTCCGACGCGCTTCTTTCGTTGCCCGTAAAGGGCGCTACCTCCATCGACTGCATGGATGTGCGCAACTACGGCACCATGGAGGGGCTCCCCTCCTGCCGCAGGCTTTTTGCCGAGCTTTTGGGCGTCGGCTTCAACGAGGTGTTTGCCGCGGGCAATTCGAGCCTGAGCCTGATGTACGACGTAATCGCCAAGGCATACACGCACGGGCTTGTGAACAGCGAAGCCCCCTGGTGCAGGCTTAACCATGTGAAATTTCTATGCCCCGTGCCCGGCTACGACAGGCATTTTACCATTTCCGAAACCTTCGGCATGGAGATGCTTTCCGTGCCCATGACTGAAAACGGCCCCGATATGGACGTTGTTGAAAAGCTCGTGCGCGACCCCGAGGTAAAGGGTATTTGGTGTGTGCCGAAGTTTTCAAACCCCGAGGGCATCGTTTACAGCGACGAAACCATTCTGCGGCTTGCGCGGCTCAAACCCGCCGCACCGGACTTTATCATCATGTGGGACAACGCGTACTGCGTTCACGAATTTGAAGGGGAATTTGTGGAAATTCGCGAAATTCTTTCTGCCTGCCGCGAGGCACAAAACCCCGACATGGTGTTTGAGTTCGCGTCTACCTCCAAAATTACCTACCCCGGCGCGGGTATCTCCTGCTTTGCGTGCAGCGAACGCAACATGGCTTATATGAAAAAGCTCATTGCGGCGCAGTCCATCAGCTACGACAAGGTAAATCAGCTACGCCACGTCCTGTTTTTAAAAGACAAAGCCACGGTGCTTGCTCATATGAAAAGGCACGCCGCCATCATGAAGCCCAAGTTCGATACGGTGATCGGCCTTTTGGACACGGAAATCGCCCCGTTGGGCTTTGCCTGCTACAACCGGCCCAAGGGTGGATACTTCGTAAGCCTCGATACCCTTTCCGGCTGCGCCAAGCGCACACACGCGCTCTTGAAGGAACTCGGCGTTGTGATGACAAGCGCGGGAGCGACATACCCCTACGGCATCGACCCGGATGATAAAAACCTGCGCATCGCGCCGAGCTACCCGCCCATCGACGAGCTTACCACCGCCATGGAAGCACTTTGCGTTTGTTTAAAGCTGGCCGCGCTCGAAAAGGTTTTGGGCAAGGCGTAAGCAGCAAGAAGCATTGGATTTTATAAAATGCGCGGAGCCGTTTTGAAAACACGTTTCAAAGCGGCTCCGTTTGGTTTTCTTCCCGTTTGTTTTGCCCTGCCTGTTTGTGGACGCAAAAACCTTAGAAAATCTCGATGAGCGCGAGAATGATCACGCCCGGAATTCCTAAAATACCCGCCACAAGCGCGCTGATTGGGCTTATCGGGATGGCGAAGCCGACCATGCCTCCAAAGAAATTGAAAATCAAAAGCACCACCGCGCCGATTACCGCGTTGACCAAAAGCTTCCATATGATTTTCAACGGCACCGAAAGAAGCTTGCAGATAAGCCACAGCACAAAAATGCCCGCCGCAAACGCGAGCAGCGAATAGAGCGTACCCATAATAACCCCTCCACCTGTTCAACGAACGTTTGTTTTGTAAAAAGCGCCGCCCGCTTCCGGACGGCGCTCCGCTGCTTAAGGGAGGGGAGTGCGGTTTATTCCTCCGCCGTGCCCGCCCGCTTGAGCAAAAACATATACTTGCGCCGCGCCGCTTCCATTTCGTAAATTGCAAAGTCCACCAAGTCGGGGTCCTTGACGTTTTCAAAATACTTTATGGAGTCCTGCCACGCGCGAAGCGCCTTGGCAACCTCCTCGCGCGTTGTCTGCGCGCGTTTCCTGCCGCCCCCAAAGGGCAGCATTTCCAACAATCCCATGGCACACCTCCAGATTGATTCTGGTAAGAGTATGCACACTTTACAGGTTTTTCATAACCGCTTACACAATCACCTTCACACGGCGTAGCGCTGAGATGATGTAGTATACCATAACCGCATACATGGGAATCATCACGGCTTGGTTGACGGCGCGTGCGGTGAGGGTAGCGGCAAGCGGCGCGCCGTAAATGGCAACGATGAGCCAGGTGTTTAAAAGCACGCTCCCTACCGTTTGCCCCGCGAACACCGCAAGAAGTACGCGTAAAAACGTGGGCTTGCGCTTTTTTATGAAAAACAGCCCCGGAACAAGCCCGAAAAGGATGCCCGTAACGGTAAACCACGGCACATATGCACCTTTGGGAAAGGTAACGGCCTGCAAAAAATCCGTCAGGCCGCCCACGATGCCGCCGTATACCGGCCCAAAAAGCACGCCGGCAAGTATTACCGGCAGCGTGCCAAAACCGATTTTAAGGGAATACACCCCAAGCGGCATGGCGGGAATGCTCAAAAGCCCGCTCAATACAACGCCAAGCGCCACGAACAGCGCGCACAGCACGAGCCGTCGAACGCCTTCGTGATCGACTGCCGCCAAAGAGGGCTGTACGGTACCCGCTCCGTTTCTTTTGCTTTTGTTTTCAAGTTTCTCGTTGTTCTTTTTGGTTTCTTCCAGCACGAAAAAACTCCTCCCGGATGGCGGAGAACCTTCGCACCACATAGAGGAGCCGCGTCCCTTATGCAGCAGCGGGATGCGGATGCCGCACCGCAAGCGTTAGGGTTTTAAAACCACACAACCCTTTCGCTTTTCGTCCACCCGACAAACTCCCCGTTCGGGCGGCACTCTCCGCAGGCGCTCTGCGGCACAACGCGCGGTATCCTACTCTGCCTCGTTTATTTTTGTGTATTGTAACATGGTATCTCGTACTTGTACACGGAAAGTTCAACCCGGCAGTAACCCATGTCAGCGCACGGGAAGCAGGTACGATGCGCGCACAAGCTCACCGCCCGTATCCGCATCGTAATAGTTGAGATATACCTCGTCGGCTTTGCCGGAAACAGCGATCCACGGATACGGCAAATCCATCAACTTCGCCGACTGCTTGGAGGCAGGATCGTACACCCAAAGCGTATAGGGATACGGGTCGGCAGGCGCTGGGGTAGCGGTAGCCTGCGGCTCTTCCTCTTCGGAGGAAGTTGCCCCCTCGCCGCCTGCTCCTGCAAGACGGTTTTCTATATAGTAAAGCTTTGCGCCCGAAAACGACCATAAAAAGTTGTTCACGGAGAAATCCTTCGTAATTACGGCACTTTCGCCGCTTTCCATATCAAGAAGCGAGAAGCTCGCAATGCTGCCCGCCGCATCTGCTCCCGTGGCGGAAACGCTCAGCGCCATGTAGCGGTTATCGGGTGAAAGCGCAAATGCACCGCCCGGCGCAAAGGCTTTTCGAACGCCGCCATCGGGCTTGATTCTATAAACCGTTTCCCCGGTTTCAAGATCTGACTGGGTAAAGTAAAGCTCACCGTCGCTGTAAGCGATGTAGCCTTCGTCGGCGCCGTTTTTATCCACCACGCTGTGGCGCTTGGCCTCCTGCGGCACGCCAAAGTCGTACTGATGTACCTGCATCGCGCCGGAACCGCTTACCGCATAAATGGACAACCCGAGGCTATCCCATGTAAAGGCGCTCACAAGCTCGCCAAAGCCCGTATCTGTCAGGTCGGTAAGAAGCTCGCGCGAGGCAGCGTCAAACACATAAAGGTGCGTGCGCTCCCCGTCGCGCTCAAGCACGGCGAGCTTTCGCCCGTCGGGCGAAAACTTCGCCTGTTCTACCACCTGAAACTCAAAATCGAGGTACGGCCTTCCTTCCGCGCCTCCCTCAATGTAGAAAATTTGCTCGTAGGCGTATTCATCCACACCGGGTTGACCGCCCGTAAGGCGTTTGGAATAAAGCGCCGCCTTTTTAACGGGCGTATGGCAAAGATAAAGCCCGTCCTTGATAACTACCTCCGCTGCGGCAGTCGTACCATCGATGCGAACAACATCTTGGGTGTAGGCGCGTTCATAAACTTGTTGTTCATCAAACACGGGCGGCTCGTTTTGCGCAAGCAGAGAAACGCTCCACTGTGCCTCCACAAAGCCTTCGTTTTTCGCTGCAAGCGCAGCAATGTAATTTTTCGCCTCGGCTTCGCTGTAAAACGCCGGGGAAAGCATGACGATGTCGCTGCCGTTTTTCGCAAGCGCGGGGGTCGCGCCCGCGTCGCGCGGCAAAATACCGTCGCAGAAATCGCGGTAAGCGTCGGCTACGGCAAAATACCGTTGCCCCATGGTAATGTCCTGCGCCTCCATGTCGTTTGTCGCCTCCGGCTTTACAACAGGCCGCAGAACGACCGTTAGCCCGCCCGTGAGCGGCTCGGTTTTATACACCGCATCGCCCGTAAGCTGGAAGGTGAAACGAAGCATGCTGTCGCCCGTAAAGCGCGTTTGGAAGCAGCCGAACAAAAGCGTCGCAGAGGGCGCGGCAAAGTCGCGCACATAATCCCAATAAGCGACGTTTGAAAACTCAACCACCAAACGGGCTGGGTTTTTTAGCATGGAAACGGTATAAGCGGGCGCGCTTGTCGCCGCGCTTTCCGACGCACCGCCCGAAAGCCTGCTCCCTGAAAGGAAACCGAAGGTAATATGGAGATCTCCTTCGCGCTCTTCTATTGCAAGGGCCTTGACGTTGGCATCCGCCACTTCGGCACCGCCTGTGAGCGGCGCAGAAGTTTCAAACCCCTCGTAGCTTATGACAGGCGTTTCCTCCTGTTGTTGGCAGCCCGCAAAAAGCGCGCCAAAAAGAAAGATCAAAGCCAAAAGGACGGCTGTTTTATTTCGCATACACCGCTCCCGATAAAAAATGAACGTTTTGTTAGCCTAAATTATAGCATACCGCCCACAAAAAACGTAGCTTTTGGCCTGATTTCATAGTTTGTTTGCAAATCACGTGCCGAAATTCTGTTTGCAGTACGGTTGATTTTTGATATAATCAAATAGATATTCCGCATCTAGGAGGTTTGTATATGAGATGTAAGGTTTGCGGCGCCTACAACGAGGATTACCTCGAGTTTTGCGAAAACTGCGCCGCGCCCCTTGAGCCTGATGCAGCACAAAACGATTCAACCGGCTTTTCTACCGCAGACGAAGGTACGCAGGGCGAGCCTTCCGCCTGGGGGTTTGTACGTTCTCCGAACTGGCCCAAGCCCGACTTTGATGCCAACACCGTAAGCGAGCAGGACGTTCCGGAAAACTATCTCAACCGCTTCAACCCACGCCCGGCAGCCGGACAGGCTGTTGAAACGCAGCCCGCGCAGCAACCCGCCGTGCCCTACAAAGCTGAGGCAACCGAAAAGAGTGCGCCGGTTTCCCGTTTCAATGCGTCCGACCCGTCGCCTGCGCGCCGTGCGGCACCCGTGTGCGGCCCGAGCGTAGACGACGAAGCCGTAATGGAACCTGTGGCTCCCGTTAAGCGCAAAGCTGAGCCGAAGCCCCAAAAGGCCGAGTCTTTTCCGGATTACGGTTACGCGAACAAGCGCAACCGCAAATCTCGCAGCAAAAACTCCATCGTTTTCTTTGCCGCAGCCGGCGTGCTGGTGCTTTTGATTGCCGTTTTCGGCATTGCCCTTCTTACCAAGGGTACCGGCCCCATCTTTGGCGGGCTTTTCAGCAAGAGCAACATCACCAAGCAGGCCACCATTACCGAAGATACCTCCGACCCTACCAACAAGCAGTACTCCATTACCGTTTACGCAAAGAACGGTTCGCGTATCCGCTTTACGGCCGGCTCTCTCGTGCGTGACGACGACAGCATGCTCGTAACCGACGGCAAAAAGTCCATGATGGTGAGCGAAGATGTGTTCATCCCCGCCGAACCCGTAGACGCGGCCACAGTAGACGTTTATCCCGACATCGTCGTAATTGGCAAAGACGGCACGGAAGAAAAAGTAGAGTTTTTAACCCCTATCGTAATCAGCCTTCCGAGCATAGACCTTACGCTTACCTCCCCCGCTTCCCCGTTTGAAACCTCCACGCCCGACGTTGCGGTTTCCGGCACCGTAGGTGATACCACCGCTTCCGTGTTCATGGGCGAGCAGCAGCTTACCGTAGACGAAACGGGCAGCTTCACCGGAACCTATACCCTTAACGCCGAAGGCGCGAGCACCATCGTTGTGGAAGCGCGTAAAAACGGTTACCAGATCGCGCGCCAAACCATTGACGTAACCTATACCGCCACGACTACCGGCGGCACAAGCACCACCGGTGGCACGACGACGCAGGCCGCGGCCGTTACCGGTACGCCCTCGTTCAATTTCGCGGAAGATCAGCCCCGCCGTACGACCGCTGAGAGCCTCACCGTAACGGGTACCGTGCAATCAGGCGCGACGCTGAGCGTAGCGGGTGTTGAGCTCAATGGGCAGGTCACCATTGACAGCACCAAGGGCACCTTCACCTTCACCGTGAAAATGCCCGAAATCGGCCTGTATACTGCGACCGTCACCTCCAACCTCAACGGTACTGCGGGCACACGCACCGTTTACCTTGAGCGCAACCACGCCGATAAGGACGCGTACATCGAAGGCGCGCACATCCTCGATTACCAATACATCATGGATGCGCCGCACCACGATCAGGCATACGAACTGATTGGCAAAGTTACCGAAGTGATTCAGGCATCTCCGTTTGTAATCGCGAAGATCACCACCGACAAGGGCGATCTCTTGATTTACTATTACAGCGGCATCGCCAGCGTGGACGTAAACGACGGCAAGACCTATTATGTCTACGGCGACCCCAACGGCAAGGACAGCGCATCTGGTCTGCCCATCATCTACGCCTGGTACATTAAGAAAAGCTAACTTCATTTCAAAAAAGTGGCGTAAGCCACTTTTTTGAGGATTACAGGAATCGCCTGCGAAGGCTCAAAGGTCAAGTGCCCGAAGCGTCTCCCGCTGAGGGCCGCGTTTCGCACGGTCGGCGATTCCTGAGCGGAAAGCCTTGCTAAGCAAGGCATCCCGCCGCCACCGCGCATGTCGCTGTCGGCGGTTGAAAGCCTCCGGGGGCTTCGGCCCCCGAACCCCTAATGGTTTTTGATGGTCTGCTCGCGGGCGGGAGTTTCTCGCCCGCGTTTTTTAACAATTTATGGTGCTTTAACCAATTTGATTTGAAAAGGAACGAAAGCATGAAGGCATGGGGTGTTTTGCGCGCGGATGGGCGCATCGTAAAGGACACGCTTATCGAAACGGCGCATCAAAAAAAATCCGATACAATAGATTACGCAGGGCTTCTCAACGATTTGTGCCACACGCTCGACCTTTCAAGGCCGGTGCTTCTTAACAAGCACCTCAATGACCTCGAACGGTTTTCCCGCGTCGTGTTCAAGCCGGAGGATTTTATGGAAGCCGTGGATTTCGACAGGTTCGAGGTAGAGCTTTTCTTTAAGGGTGCACCGAAAACGGAGCGATAACGATTAAGCAGCGCGCCAATACGCTTGTAACAGCGTGCATACGAAAGCGGCGGAAAGCAAGAAGCTTTTCGCCGCTTTTTTAAAAAATTCCCAAATCGGTGTGTTCCCAACTTTTACCTTTGGGCATGTGCATGAAAATGACACATTTGCACAAGCTAGTGCTACATCTAGAAAAGGAGCGAAGAACATGGATACACTTGCGCTTATACTTGTTATCATCGGTGCGCTCAACTGGGGGTTGATCGGGCTTTTCCAGTTTGACCTCGTCGCCGCCATTTTCGGAGGGAT
>JAEZGQ010000244.1 GCA_023416895.1 Bacillota bacterium
ATTATCAGGCGCTGGAGCTGAAGTACTTTAAAAACGCGCGGGATCCGGAGGTGGCCGAAAAGCTCTGCTGCGACCCAAGTACCGTGCGCCGCAACCGCGCACGGCTTGTAAGGCGGCTTGCACTGCGGTTGTACGGCGCGCAGATGATGTAATAGGGCGGGAACAGCCGAGCGTGGTGCGGGCTGTTTCCGCAAGCCGCAAAACAACGCCCCAAAGGGGGCGATTAAATAAACGGGGCCGCAGCGCAAGGCTTTGCGCTGCGGCCCTTTATAAAGGCGTAAAGAAATATATCGGTTCAGTACCCACTTTATTCCTGAGGTAGGCTTAACCCGTATTGTGCGTAAAGCGCGGCAAGGCTCCCATCGGCTTTCATTTCGCTTAAAAGAAGGTTGAAAAGCTCCACAAAAGCTGGGCAGTCGGTGGTGCAGGCCATGGCGTAATTTACACCGCCAAGCGGTGTGGGGGAAACGGAAAAGGCGTAGTCTTCGCTGTACTTTTGAAGGTAAAGATCCGTCATCACTGCGGCTCCAATATCGCCGGACTGCAAGGCGAGAAGCATATCCTCATAGGAAGCGAAGGTTCTTGTTTTTATACCGTCGCCGGGATGCGCGGTAATATAATCGTTCAAAAGGGATTGTCCGGCGGAGGGCAGCTTGTCGGAGGAGGTCATCCAAGCTGTGGGCTGCAAGCAGCCAACGGTAATGTTAAAAAGCGGGTCGTTTGCCCTGCCCTCAGGCATTACAAACCGCGCGGTGTCTGTATAATAGGCGTCGGAGTAGAGGTATTTGGGGGAGACGTCCTTTTCTAAAAGCGCGAACGCCACGTCGATCGTTGAATCGTTAAGGCGCGCACCCGCGGTGGCGGAGGTAACGGTAACAAGCTTCACGGCGCTTTCACCTGAAATATCGGGCAGCATACGGTCGGCAAGCGCGCGTGCGAGGGCAACCTCAAGCCCGTCGCCGTCACTGCTTAAGCCGATCATCCCTTCGCGCACGCCCACGCGCAAAATCCCGCGCGCCTCCACGCTTTGAATTTCCGCGCTCGCCATGAGCTGCGGCTCGGGGCGCGAAACGGCAATAAGAATCACGAGAAAAAGCACGATGCCCGCAACAACGGCGACGCCACGCCACAGCTTGCCGTCGTCGCCCACAAAGGTAATGCGCTTGTGCCGCGCGGCGGACTTTACCCGTATGCGCGGAATACGTTTTGATCTCATGGTGAGATTATAGCCCAAGTTGCGGCGCGTTGACAAGTAAACAAGAATCGTCGTATAATTTAAAATCGGTTGATACTATGTAAAATGTTCGAAAAATGGTTGTTTGAGGTAACATATGAGAAATTTAACTGCAAGCGAGCTTCGCGAGCTGTATCTGGAATTTTTTAAGAGCAAGGGGCATGCAGTGATCCCTTCCGCTTCGCTGATCCCCGAAAATGATCCAACGGTGCTTTTCACCACCGCTGGTATGCACCCGCTCGTACCTTACCTGATGGGGGAAAAACACCCTGCCGGTAAGCGTCTTGCCGATGTGCAAAAGTGCGTGCGTACAGGTGACATCGACGAAGTCGGCGACAGCTCGCATTGCACGTTTTTTGAAATGCTTGGCAACTGGTCGCTTGGCGACTACTTTAAAAAGGAATCCATTGAGTTTTCCTGGGAGTTCCTTACGGACGAAAGGTATTTGGGCATTCCAAAGGAAAAGCTTTATTTCACCTGCTTTGAGGGCGATGCCGACGCGCCGCGCGACATCGTATCCCACGACCGCTGGGTGGAGCTTGGGGCGGACCCAAGCCATATCTTCTACTTGGGCAAGCGCCACAACTGGTGGGGCCCTGCCGGCATGACAGGCCCGTGCGGCCCGGACACCGAAATTTTCTACGATACGGGAAAAGAAGCTTGCTCCGAGCATTGTGACCCTTCCTGCTCGTGCGGCAAATACCTTGAAATTTGGAACAACGTGTTCATGGAATACAACAAGGTGGGCGAAGGGCAGTTTGTTCCCCTTGCGCAGAAAAACGTGGATACAGGCATGGGGTTGGATCGCACCATTGCCACGCTACAGGGTGTGGAGAGCGTGTACGATACCGATGCGTTTACAGGCATCATTGCTACGATTTCCCGTTTGAGCGGCAAAAACTATAAGGATAGCCCCGAAACCGTGAAGGCATTCCGCATCGTGGCGGATCACATCCGCTGCGCCACGTTCATGCTCGGTGACCCGCGCGGTGTAACCCCCTCAAACATCGATCAGGGCTATATTCTCCGTAGGCTTATCCGCCGCGCCATCCGCTACGCCATGCAGCTTGGCATGGCCGAAAACAGCCTTAGCGCTGTTGCCGAGGCGGTTGTGAAGCAGTATGGCGGCTTCTATACGGAGCTTCAAGAAAACCGCGAAAAAATCCTCTCCGAGCTTTCCCGCGAGGAGCAACGCTTCCAGCGCACGCTCAAAAACGGCATGCGCGAGTTTGAGCGCGAAAAGAGCAATTTCAAGGATGGGCGCATCGACGGCGCAAGCGCCTTCCGTCTTTATGACACCTTCGGCTTCCCCATCGAGTTCACGCAGGAAATGGCGCAGGAAAACGGGCTTAGCGTTGACGTGGAAGGCTTCCATAAGGCGTTTGAGGAGCATCAGCTCAAGTCGCAGGCGGGGGCCGAGCAGCGCTTTAAGGGCGGCCTTGCCGATACCGGCGAGCAGACCGCGCGCCTCCACACTGCCACGCACCTTTTGCAGGCCGCACTTCGCAAAGTATTAAACGATGATAAGGTAGCCCAGCGCGGCTCCAACATCACCGCGGAACGCCTGCGCTTCGACTTTAGCTTTGACCGCAAGCTCACCGATGAGGAACTCAAAGAGGTGGAACGCCTCGTGAACGTGGCAATCGCCGCGGACGTTCCCGTTGTTTGCGAGGAAATGACCGTGGAGGAGGCCAAGGCCTCCGGTGCGATCGGCCTGTTTGGCGACAAGTACGGCGAGCGCGTAAAGGTTTACTCCGTGGAGGGCTTTAGCAAGGAAATTTGCGGCGGCCCGCATGCAAGCCGCAGCGGCGAGCTTGGAAAGTTCATCATTAAAAAGGAAGAGGCCTCCAGCGCCGGTGTGCGCCGCATCAAGGCAGTTCTTGAAAATTAAAACAGAGTAAGATCTTTTTCGTACGGAAGCGAACCCTCGCTTCCGTACGCTTATCACGATGCTTTGAGAGGTATGTATGAAGCAGCACCAGCCGCAATGGTTTACCTACGACTGGCAGATCGACGGCGACGATGCGCAGTTTTGCGCCGATCTTTCGCTGTACGATTTTGCGCCTGATCTTCAAAACGGCGTTTTGCTTTACATCAACTGTGCCGCAAAAGACGCGGGAAAACCGCTTGACGCGGCGCTTGAGCGGCGCGCTGAGGACGTGCTGAAGAAATGCCTTAAGGCGGCCATGCCGCTTTACGCGGGCTATATACGCACTTCGGACGCAAAGCAGTTTTACTTTTATGTGCCTGAGATGCGCTATCTCGCCGCGCTTGAAGAGGTCGCCAAGAAGGAGCGCGGGCTTTATTGCCGCGCAGGCGCGCAGGCGGAGCCGGAATGGCAGACATATTTCCGCCTTTTGTACCCAGATGCAGCAAAGCTTCAAACCGAGCAGAACCGCCTCCACATCGCGCTGTTAAAAAAGCACGGCGACAACCCCGCCGCCGCGCGGCGCGTTCGGTTCCATGTGTTTTTCCCATCGGAGCCGATCGTGAAATACTTCGGCGAGGAAGCGCGCCAAAAGGGCTATGCCGTGGGCGAAAACGCGTATATGCCCGAGCTTGAAAACCCCTACGGCGTGTCGCTTCATAAAATTGCCACGCTCGACAAAAAGGAGATCGACCGCCTCACCACCGAAATCATCCGTCTCGCGGAAAACTATGAGGGCATGCTCAAGGACTGGGATTGCCAGCTCATTCCGAAAAAACCGGTGTTTTAATAGAGCCCGCTGTGGCTGCGTCTGGAAAAAAGCTGCTTTTAAGAATTCAACCTTAATTTGACATGTTCTTTCTATAAACGTTCCAAACCTTTGCCATAATGTTTCACTAATATAAAAGTGCCGAAGCGGTGTAAGCCGCCGCGGGCACTTTTTCATATGTGAAAGTATTTATGGGAGGCAGCATGAAACTCAGGCACGAATACAAGCTCCCGATCAACGCGGGCGACTATCTGGTTCTCAGACAGGGGCTTAAGGCCGTGGCAAGGCCGGATGAGCACGCCGTCGACAAGGGGTACTACAAAATAAGAAGCCTGTATTTTGACAATTTTGACGACAAGGCGTTGAAAGAAAAGATCAACGGCGTGGACAACCGCGAAAAGTTCCGCCTGCGCTATTACAACGACGAACCCTCGTTTGTGCGATTGGAAAAGAAAATTAAAACGCGCGGGCTTTGCGGCAAGCAGCAAGCACGCCTCACAAAAGAAGAGGCGCAGCGCATCCTCGACGGCGATTATGGCTTTTTGCTTGCGGCGGGCGCTCTTCAAGCGGAGTTTTACTGCAAGCTTGTGGGCGAGCGGCTAAAGCCGCGGGTAATCGTTGATTATACCCGCGAGCCCTATATCTACGCTCCGGGGAATGTGCGCGTTACCATCGACAGTAACATCCGCACCGCGCTTTACAGCCGCTCCTTCTTTGACCCGCAGCTTCCCACGGTGCAATCGGGCGACACGCCGTACCTTCTCGAGGTGAAGTTCGACGAGTTTATCCCGGACGTTGTTTTGCAGGTGCTTCAAATCGGCAGCAGACGCGCAGAGGCATTTTCCAAGTATGCCGCAAGCCGCAGGTTCGGCTGATGCGATAAAGAGTTTTAAAAAATACGAAGGAGTGACAGAACCCTATGACGTTCAGCGACATTTTCAACTCAAGCTTCCTTGAAAACGTGGACGCGGTATCCCCGTTCGACATGGCAATCGCGCTTGCGCTTGCATTTGCCATCGGCCTTTTCATCTTTTTTGTGTACAAAAAGACCTATAAGGGCGTGATGTATTCAGAAAGCTTCGGCATTACGCTCATCGCCCTCACCATGATCGGCACGCTCGTCATCCTCGCGGTTACAAGCAATGTGGTGCTTTCCTTGGGTATGGTAGGCGCGCTCTCCATCGTGCGCTTCCGCACCGCCATCAAAGACCCGCTCGACATCGCCTTTTTGTTTTGGTCGATTGCGGCGGGCATCGTTCTCGCGGCAGGGCTTATTCCGCTGGCGGTGTTCGGCAGCGTGCTCATCGGCATCGTTTTACTGCTGTTTGTGAACCGCAAAACCAACGACTCGCCCTACCTAGCCGTTGTAACCTGCGAGAATTCTGCCGCTGAGGCGAGCGCGCAAGCGTACATCGGCACGCATGTAAAAAAGAGCGTCGTCAAGAGCAAAACGGTTTCCAAAAACGGCGTGGAGCTTACCGTCGAGGTGCGCCTAAAGGAACAGGACACCGCCTTTGTCAACGGGCTCTCCGAGCTCGAAGGCGTAACAAGCGCCGTGCTTGTAAGCTACAACGGCGATTACATGAATTGAGCGTAAAAGTTATGGTGAAGCATCGTTTCATCAATTTCATATGCGTCGGCGTGATTGTGCTCGCGATGGTTTTTGCGGTGCTGTTTTCCTATACGCCGCTTCTTGGAATCCAAAAAGCGCAAAGCAAGCTTTCGTATGCGGATAAGCTGTTCGACGATAGCGTGGTGCATTCGCTCGATATTTCGGTTGACGAAGGCGAGTGGGCGGAGCTCATCAAAAACGCGAGCGGTAAGGAATACACGCTTTGCAGCCTCACCATCGACGGGGAAAGCTTTTCGGGTGCGGCCATCCGCACCAAGGGCAACACCTCACTTTCGAGCGTGCAAAGCCTTGGCGGTGAGCGGTACAGCTTTAAAGTGGAGTTTGACCACTACCAAAACGGGCTTAGCTATTACGGCTTAGATAAGCTTTCGCTCAACAACCTCATCTTCGACAAAACCTACCTCAAGGACTTCCTCGTCTACAACATGATGGACTATATGGGCGTGGATACGCCGCTTGCAAGCTTTGTGCGCATCACCGTCAACGGCGAGCCATGGGGACTTTATCTCGCGGTGGAGGGTGTGGAGGAGGCGTTTGCCGAGCGCAACTACGGGCACGATTACGACGGCGAGCTTTATAAGCCCGACAGCCTCAGCATGGGCGCAGACGGCGAGGAGGCGGAAAATGAAAATGCCGCCGTCGGTGGGGATGTGGGCTTTTCCTTCCCGAACGGCGGGCAAATACCCAATATAGGCGGCTTTGAGTTGCCAGAGGGTATGGAGCTCCCCGAAGGGATGGAATTGCCTGACGGTGCCGAGATGCCGAACTTTGGCGATGCGCAATCCGGCGCGACGGTACGCGGCACCTCATCAGATGCAGCACTGCCTACGGTCACACCCGACGTGAGCGCGAACAATGCCGCACAGCCTTCCGCAGCGCCTAATGCAAACGCAGCGCAAGGCGACACTCCCTCAAGCGGCGCGAAGGGGGGGCGCCCGAGCATGGGCGGCGGTGGAGGGGGAGGCATGTTCGGTGGCTCTTCCAACGATGTGGCGCTCGTGTACAGCGACGACTCGTTTTCGAGCTACTCTCACATTTTCGGAGGCGCGGTCTTTGACGATGTGACGGATGCCGACAAGCGGCGGCTCATCGCCTCGCTCAAGCAGATGAATGAGGGCGAAAACCTCGACGAGGTGGTGGATGTTGAGGAGGTGCTCAAGTATTTTGTGGTGCACAACTTCTCCCTCAACTTCGACAGCTATACCGGAAGCCTCATGCACAACTATTACCTCTATGAGGAAAACGGCAAGCTCTCCATGATACCGTGGGATTATAACCTCGCATTCGGCTCGTTTAACATGGGGGGCGGAGGAAGCACAAGTGGCATAGACAGCGCAACAAGCCTTGTCAACTTTCCCATCGACACGCCGGTTTCGGGTACCACGATCAGCGCGAGGCCGCTTCTTTCAGCGCTTCTTTCAAACGAAACATACCTAGCGCAGTACCACGAATACTTCGACGAATTGATTGCGGGTTATTTTGAAAGCGGGCATTTCGAGGAGCTGATGGAGCGCATCGTTTCCCTCATCGGCCCCTGTGTTTCGGAGGACGCGACCGCCTTT
Organism: Bacillota bacterium; assembly: GCA_023416895.1. Lineage (GTDB taxonomy): Bacteria > Bacillota > Clostridia > Christensenellales > CAG-138 > UBA7707. Next base: position 7,126 of record JAEZGQ010000244.1, read on the forward strand.
TATACCTACGACGAGTTCGTAAAGGGTGCATCCACGCTTGAAAGCTTCTGCCTGCTTCGCGCTGAGAGTATACGCGGCCAGCTTTCGGGCACCATCCCCTCCACGAGCGAAGCGCAGAGCGCGGATTCTTCAAACCTTGTGGATGCAAGCTCCGTTATCGTTTCCGAAATGGGCTCCATGAGCGGCATGGGTGGCGGGCGAAACTTTAACATGCAAAGTCAAAACCCGGGCATAGCGCAGGGTGAAACAACAACGCCCGGCACAAATGCGCAAAGCGGCACGATGCCGCAGCAACCCTTTGACGGAACGGGCGCACAGGCCGCGCCGCCAAGCGGCACAGGCACGGCTAGGGAGGGGAGCACGCCCTCGCAAACGCCCTCTATAAGCGGTGAAACGGGAGGAAACGGCGCATGGGGCGGCGGGCAGATGCCGCCCGGCGCGCAAGGTGGCTTCATGCCGCAAATGCCCTCCGGACAGCAGGGCGGGGGCAGTCCATGGAACACTGGAAACGGCACGTCGGAAAACGGTACTCTTCCGCAATTCGGAAATCAAAATGGCGGCATTGCCAACAACAGCCTCGTTTGGTGGCTTGTTGGCTCGGCGGCACTTCTTGTTGCAGCCCTGCTGTTTGCCATACTCTATAAGCGCAGGAGAGGATAAGCAGAAAGTAAAAAAGTGCCCTGCGGCACTTTTTTGAGACTTGCAGGAACGTCCTGTGCCTGCGCACGGTCGGCCGTTCCTGATAAGAAACCCTTGCCTAGCAAGGCTTGACGCGAACGACGCACATGTCGCCGCTCGCGAACTTAGCTTCCGGGGGCAGCGGCCCCCGAAGCCCCCAAGGGCTTTGTTAGCCTGACCGACGGAATGTTTGTTCCGTCGGTTTGTTAGGTGTATAGGCAAATTTACCACGCTTATTCTGCGTCGTTGTCTGTTGCATTCTTTTCCGGCGGCTTTTTTGCCGCTTTTTTCTCTTCCTCGCGGCGCTTGAGATATTGGTTTACCACCACGCCTACGATGATGCCGATTGCGCCGAACAAAAGCGGTGCTGAGGAGGAGGTGCTCACGTTGGCGCCTAGGTACATAAAGGCGAACATGCTCAGCGAAACAACAAAAAGGTCGCGCACGCGCTTGCCCGTGCCAAAGCGCGGTGGCGTTTTTACTTCAAGCTTTTTGACCGGCGCACGAAGCTGGCAGGGCACGCCGCTTCCAAAACCCGTATATACCTCCACCTCTGCCGTGCCGAGGTGGCCGTAGCCGGAACGGAAAAACCAGTTTTCATAAATTTCCGCCCAGCGCTCGCGCACTGCATCGGTCGTGGAATGCTCGCACTGAAATTGCGCAAAAAGTCCGCCCGGTATTTCGAGCGCCTCCATGCCTTCAGGCGGCTCCACCTCTGTTTCCACGCATACAAAAAAGTCGTAGCCGTCCTTGAGAAAATTGGTGCTTACGCCGAGAATCGGGGCACCGTCTCCGAACTCTGCAAGGGAAGAAAGCCGGCCGTCGTTTTCGAGCTCCTTCCAAAACGCGGTCGCCACCGCCTGCCGTTCGCTTAGCTTGCCGCGGATGGCGCGTTTGTAGCCCACCGCGCGGATGGGCGGCCTGTCGCTTAGGGTGTAGGCGATGTTGTTGTGAAGCTGCTCCAAAGCGGTTCTCCTTAGAAAAGTGTTGTTTTTTTTATTATACCATAAGAGCGAAGCGAACAAGGTAGATTTCACATAGGTGCGCTCGGGCGCAGCCCAAAGATCGCATACGCACAAAAATAAACCGTATCATTGCCGCCTGTTACTATGATCGCACAGCGAAAGTGTGCGCGAAGGTCTTTTGCCGCGTTTGTTGAAATGGGCGGGAGGGCTGTGATAAGCTTAGCGGAGCATCGTGTTATGTTTCGGAAAGAAGGGGTTTTATGAAGGGCGCGCTGTTTTACGAGGGCTTTGAGGCGGA
>JAEZGQ010000064.1 GCA_023416895.1 Bacillota bacterium
CGCCGCCCACATCACCAAGCCCCGCAACATTGGCGCGAAGCCCCTTTGCCTTTCTTATGGGCACGGTGCCGAGCACCGCCTTATAGAGCGGAAACACCGTATTGACGACCGCCGCACCGTGCGCATGCACAAGGATGCTCAAAAGCGTGTAGCGCGCATCCTGCACAAACGGAAGCTGCGGCTTTTCTTGGGAAGAGTCGAGCACCGTTGGGCCTTCCTCTAAAAAGGCCTCGGCCACCTCCCGCACGGAAAACCAAAAGCGGTTTTGAAGCGGGTCGCGCTTTACCAAAAAAACCACGGGCGCAAACGGCTGCTCCGCGATGCGCGCGCCTTCAGGCGGTTCCGCGTCCAAGGGAACAAGGCACACGCCCCTGAAGGAATAAAACGAAAGCTCATTCTTCAAACATGCTTCCCCCCAATCGTCCAAGCTGCTCAAGGTCGTCCTTGATGTAAGCGGAGGCGGGTACGCTGCGGTCGTACCTGAGATAATGCCCCCTATCCAAAAGGCGCGGCTTGTTGAGCGCGGATGCGAGCCGCGCGAGCGTAAGACTCCGCCCGAACGCCGTTTGATGCTCCTTTTCAAGCGCGCGAAGCACATTGTGCGCGTTTTCAAGCGATGTGCGGGAAAGGTTGTAAATTGCCCGCTCGTCACACCCACGCAAAAAGTCGGGCGTTTTGTAGGGCAAAATGAGGTTGATGGAATTCAAATGGTTGCCGCCGCGCGTAACGTCACGCGCAACGCTGTCGCCACCGAAGAAGGGGTACATTACACTTTCGGTAAACCAGTATTTCAGGTTCGGCACAAAGTATACGCTGTCGATCTCCATGCCGCGCGCATCCATAAAATCTTTGCCGCGACCCGAAAGTATACCTGTAACCACCATGGAAAGCTCCACGCCTTCCTGTTCAAAAAGCCCGGAAACACGCTCGAGGCGCACGCCCTTGTTAAAAAGGTCATCCGTCAGAATAACCGGGCGGTTGAAGGATTTTATGGCCCGCACCTGGTTAAGAAGCGGCGAATACCCCGGGTATTCGGTGATGGAAAAGCTTTTGATGTCGGCCGCAAAGGTTTTTTCCACATGCAGCGCCTTGGTGACGGTGTTTGGCACCACGATATCCGAAAGGATGTTGCCGTAGGGCACGCACATGTTCGGCCCGAGTTGCCGCCGCCCAAGAGGCACGTCCAAAACGCCGTTGTGCTTTTGCACCTTTTCCACAAGCGCGCGCATCAAAAGCTCCGCGTTAAACGAAAGCACAAGCTCACCCGGATACAGTGCGGCGAGGGCTGTTTGCAGGTTTTTTCGCGCTTCCATTATGGCGCTGCGCACCCTTGACGCGCTCAAAAGCGGCTCCTTCACGCACAAAAACGCATCCTCAAGCATCACCATGGGCGCGCGCATATCCACATACATCGCGCCGCAATTCCCTTCGGCCGCCAAAAAGCCCTTGCGCGAAAGCTCGCGGCAAAGCGCCTCATCACCGTGGGTAAAACAGATGGCGTAGGTATCGTCCCGCTCGAGGCTTCGCGCCAAAAGCTCGTTAAGCAATCGTGCGGGCGCGTCCTCCATGCCGAATCGCGGCGCGTCTGAAGAAATGCTTTCGACGGCATACACACAGTCGATTTCAAGCGCGCGTCCGGAAACGCGCGTGCGAAGCAGCTCCAAAACGGTATCGTCACCCGTAATTTCACGGTGGTTTCGCGTATCGAGCGTATGGCCACACGCAATTCCAAGCGTTTTGCCCCCGCCGTTTAAAGTAACAGCAAGAAAGCCCTTACGCTCCGCCGCATGCCGTACCACATGAGTTACAAAGGGCGGCAGGGCAGCAAGCGAACGCTCAAGTGCCGCGTCCGATGTTGAATGCCGCGTAAACCAAGGGGCAGCCGGGCTTAGAGCGGTTTTGTATTGCGGCGCGCGCAAATACATGCCGTTTTCATAAATATACCCTTGCGCCACAGGGTCTACAAGCATTGAAATATCGAGGTTTTTGTCGATGTTCTCGCGGATGCGCGAGGAACTCACATCCTCATAATAAGTAGGCAGGGTTAAGGTGATAATCTCGCCCGTCAGCTTTTCCGCGGACGCAAAGGGCTTTTCCGAGCCCTCCGATGCGCTCCTTGCAAATATGATATGGTCAAACGAAGCCGCCGCTCCCGTTTCCTCAAAATAAGCGGAAGCGTTTTCAATTACATCCGTTCCCGCAACAAGGTAAAGCTTGCGCGGCGCAAAAAGCTCCTTCAACCGCCGCAAATCCGAAGGGTTGCCGATGTTGATGGGAAGCTCGTCGGGGAAAAGGTACACGCCGAACCTGTCGGCAACCGACATGAGCGCGATCTGGCGCCGCATGAGCTTTGGTTGTGTGTACTTTGACCATGAAAACTCGTCGATGGAAAGGTAAACCTCAAAGCCAAGCGCGAGAATTTCCTCGACGATGCGCTTATGTCCCGCGGAAAACGGGTCGAACGTGCCGGGGAAAAACGCCGCGGCGGATGGCGGCGTGAAGCAAAATGCACCAAAGCGCACCTCACACTCGGTAATGAAGCGGTAGAGGTGGTTGAGCATGGCGGCGGTGTTAAAAAAGTTGAGCTCACTTTCCCTCCGCTCCACAAGCAGGCACAAAAGCTTTTTCGCCGCGAGCGGGAAAAGCTCACGCCGCGCGGAAAGCGAAAGCGCCCCGTTTGAGAACAGCGCGGCACAAAGCACGTTGAGCGCCACGCGCCCGATCTGGTCGTTGTAATGTGCAAGCCCTGTAAAGAGTGTGCCCAACAGCCGCATTTGCCGCGCGTTCAGCGTTCTCTGCCCGACCGCGTCGGGTAAAAGCGCACACACGAGGGCCGCGCCAATGGTATCGAGCGCCGCACAGGCCGCTGCCGTATTGCCCGTGCGCACGGTTTTTTCAAGCGCATCGAGCGTTTCGTCAAGCTCTTTTTCGGGTAGGTACCCCAAAAGCTTCCCGAGGCAGGGCGGAATGTAGCGCGTAAACTCATACTGTCCGGTTTCAAGACCACGGCTTAAGTCCACCACGATCTCATTGCATTGATCTACCGTTAAAAGCGGCGCAACCTCCATCAGCGCGTCGCCCGCGCGCTCGCGCACGGGAAGGTGCTCGCTCACGCTCAAAAGGTTGGAAAGGTGCATGGCCGCGTGGAAGGCGAGCGCAGGCTCCTTTTTCGCCTGCTCCAAAAGCCGCTCGATGTTGGTGATTTTCACCATCCAATGTACGGCGTTTTTCAGGTTTTCAAGGTAAAGCGCCTGCAGAACAGCGCCTTGCGGAACGGTGCTGTGAAGCTTACGAAATAGCCACGCGGGCGCGGAGCCATCCTCATAGGAAATGCCCGAAAGCACGCTAAAAAGCTCGTCGCGCGCGTCATCGGGTCGCTCCTTGAAAAGCTTCTTGAGCGCGCGAAGCGCGCATACGTTCATGC
>JAEZGQ010000203.1 GCA_023416895.1 Bacillota bacterium
CGCGGGATGAGGCGGTTGAGAAGCTCTTCTACGGAATTGATCGTAAACATAAAATCCGGATCGCCCATCACAAAATCACACACGGGCGCATCCTTGCCGGAAAGCGGCCTTAACTCCGGTTCATAAAAAGGGTTTGGCGAAAAGCGCATATCAAACACAAAATCCGCTTCAAAAGGAACACCGCGCTTATAACCAAAGCTTTCGATGGTAATGAGAAAATCGCTGTTGAAGCTGCCCCTTAAGATATTTTCAAGCTCCCGCGTCAGTTCGAGCGGCTTCATATCGCTTGTGTCTATGATATGGCTTGCGTGGTAGCGAAAAGGAGTTAATAGCTCGCGTTCGATGCGGATGCCCTCGCGTATTTCGTTTGCCATGGGGTGGCGGCGCCGCGTTTCATTGTAGCGGCGCTCAAGCACCTCGTCACGGCATTCCAAAAAAATGATTTCGTACTTGATGCCAAGCTCGGCAAGGTTTTTTACAGCGCTTTCGATGTCATAGCGGAACACGCTTTCGCGGCTGTCGATTACAACCGCCGCGTTTTCAACGGGCGGCGACGCCTTGGAACAAAGTTGCACAAACCCCTGGAGCATCTGGCATGGGAGGTTGTCCACACAAAAATACCCGGCATCCTCTATTCGCCTAAGTGCTTGCGTTTTTCCCGCACCCGAAAGGCCGGTAACAATGATCAAATACATGGGAACCCCCTTAATCTAGCGTACCGATGGTTTTGATTTCGGTTTCGAGCGTTACGCCGCTTGTTTCATACACGCGCTTTTGCACAAGCCGTATCAGCCCCAAAACATCCTTGAAGGTAGCCCCTCCACGGTTGATGATAAATCCCGCATGCTTTTCGCTTACCTGTGCTCCGCCAAGACTTGCGCCCTTCATCCCAGCCGCTTCGATGAGCGCACCGGTATAATGCCCTAAAGGCCTTTTAAACACACTGCCCGCGCTTGGGTATTCAAGCGGCTGTTTTTCCTCCCTGCGCCGCGTAAAGTCCTCAATGCGGGAAAAAACCGCGGTGCAATTATCTTCTGTCAGCGCAAACTCCGCCGCCAGCACAATGCGCGCGGGCGCCGCATAAGCGCTTTTTCGGTAGGCAAAGTCGCCTTGCTGCGGCGTTAAGGAGAAGAACTCTCCGTTTTCTACGAAGTCAACGCGGCTTATAACGTCTTTTACCTCGCCGTTGTAAGCGCCCGCGTTCATCGCCACCGCGCCACCTACCGTACCTGGGATTCCGCACGCCCATTCCATGCCCGAAAGACCCGCCTCGGCAGCCGCATGAGAAAGCGCGCGAAGCGAGGTGCCCGCTCCTGCTTCCATGCCGGAAGGAGTCTTTTTTGTATACGAAAACCCTTCTCCGATGCGGATGACAAGCCTATCAAGTCCCTCGTCGCTTATAAGAAGGTTCGTGCCGTTTCCCATAAGAAACGGTTCTATTCCGAAAGCCTTTGCGGTTCTAAGCAAAAACAAAAGTTCTTCCTTGTTTTTGGGCTCCGCAAAAGCAAATGCCTTCCCGCCGATTTGAAAGGAAGTCAATTCGCTCATGCGTACGCCTTCGCGCGCAAAAGGTTTTACCGCATCCAAAAAGTCCCGTTGATTTTGTTGCATCATTCGCTCCGGTCTGCCGGGATGTTCCGGCTATGTCCTATCATTTATTCTACTTGATTTCCTTACCGTTCACAAGTTCTTCGACCCTACCCAAAAAATCTGTTTTTGCTGCCTCATCCCCATTGAGTGCGCGGTTTGCCGTATCAAGAAGCGCACTTTTGTAGCGCTGGTATAAAAAGGCATTGGGTATTACGGGGTCTTTGAGCAATTCGTAGGTTTGCTGCACAATTGCCTGCTCATAGCTTAGCTCCGCGTCCGAAACGGGAAACGCTCCGAGCGTACTGAGCGCCTCCTGCGCCTTTTCCTCAACCGCAATCTGCAAATATTCATAGGCATACTGGAGCTTTCGCACGTCGATTCCGCGCGCAATGCCCAAGTACTGCACAAGATCCGTATAATTGTTAAGCGGCAGCGCTTCAAAAGCAAAGCCCTTTGCGGCGGTTTGCGCACGCGTAAGGTCGCCCGCGGCGCGAAGCTCTGCTACCGCCATACCTGCTCGCTGTGCCTGAAACACGCTGTAATCGCCAACCGGCACCGCGGCGCCAAGAAGCATGGCGATAACCGCGCTTCCCGTAAGCCCTTCATAATTGACTTTTCTGTTCTTGCCGGTTTCGTAAGTGAGCTTTTTTGCAGCATCGTTTAGCCATTGCGCATCCACAGCGGCTTCGGGCAGGGATACCTGCCGTGCTTGCGCAAGTTTTGTGTTAACAAGAAGTGCATAACCCGACAGCATGAACGGAACCGCATACTGTACGCCTTCTTGCATGCCGGTTTCCAAAAGACCTGCTTTGAGGCCGGAAAAGCTTCTTTCAAGCGGTAAAAATCGCTCCGCATAGCCCCATCCGAGCGGAAACGAATAAATGTCCGCGGTTTCTCCACGCGCTAAGCGCGCTTCACAATCCTCCAAACTCATGGAGAGTACTTCCACATAAATTCCATAATGCTGCTTCTCAAGCGCTTTTGCGCGCGCCTTAAGCCATTCCCCACAGCTTCCAGCGTAGGGTTTAAATCCTACGATATGCCACACGGTAAGAATTCCTGTGTACCCCTCGTCCTCCGGCATGACCCATTCCGAATATGGATCCCGCAAAAGCCCTTGTTCGATGTAAGGCGGTATCCAAATAAGGTATGCGGCAATAAAAATTGCCGCCAAACCGCATATAAGCCAATCTTTTACCCGCATACGTTCACCCCACACATTACTGTATGCAGACCTCAACAAAAAAAGGAGCTTCTAAAAAGAAGCTCCTTTTCAACATTCCGCCCGGGTTATGATGCTGACCGGCTGCCCACACCGGACAACACATGAGGTTAAGGAAGTAGTTCGGTGTTTTTGTTTGGAGGAAAAACAATGAAGATTACTGTTCTTTCCCGAGCGGACGGAAGTTATCAGCCATTTGATAATATTATGGTAGCACCATAGATTGTGGATTGCAAGCGTTTCGCGCCCAAAAAATAAGATATTTCGGGGTTTTTACAGTTTATTCATAATCCCGTTCCGTTTCCGCCAAACACGGGTGTAAATGCTCTGTCAGCTGAGGAAAAATGCTGAACAAACACATTGGAAAAGCCTTTTTCCACGCAATACTCCACCGCTCTGTCATATTCACGTTTGAGAAGCCTGCGGTTGAGCGGTGCAAAGTCCGCCTTATACATGGGAACATATTGGCACATAAGTGAAAGATTGAGTTCCTTCGGGAAGGTTTCGCTTAAAAAGTCGAGTACGCGCCGCGTTTCATCCACAGAACCGGGCAAAACGAGATGCCGCACGATCATCCCCCGTTCGGCCAAGCCTTCGTTGTTAAGAACAAGCGGGCCGCATTGTCGCCACATTTCCATAAGTGCCTGCGAAGCAAACGCAAAATAATCTGCCGCGCCGGAGTATTTTTGCGAAACGAGCGGCGATACGTACTTTAAATCCGGCAGGTAAATATCCACGATGCCTTCAAGCGAGTGAAGCGTTTCCACCTTTTCGTAGGCGTTGGTGTTATAAACAATGGGAATGTTAAGCCCTTGTTTTCGCGCAAGCTGCACCGCCTTGATAATGGCGGGCACATGCGGCGCTGGTGTCACAAGGTTGATGTTGTGAGCGCCGGCGTTTTTTAGCTCGAGCATGATTTGCGCAAAGCGCTCTTCCCCCGCTTCTTCGCCGAAAAGCGTTTGGCTGATGTCGTAATTCTGGCAAAAAACGCAGTTTAGGTTACAGCCGCTAAAAAAGATGGCACCCGAACCTCGTGTGCCGCTGATGCACGGCTCCTCCCATTGGTGAAGCATGGCGCGCGCCACGCGCGGCGTTTCATACGCACCGCAAACTCCTTTTTCGCGCGTGCGGTCGGCGCCGCAAGCACGCGGGCAAAGCACACAAGCACTCATACCTTATCGCGCTTTCTCGGGAATTGCCTAGGTGCAGCTTCTTTTTTTTGCGGGGCTTCCAACACTTCGTAGGGAGCATCTACCTCAGGCGGTTCCGCTTCGGCTTCTTCCGCATTCCTTGCCCCGAGAGGAATTCTTTCCTCGTTTGCAGGCCCGAGCGGGATGGCGTTTGAAACATACTTTTTCACGGTAAATGTAAAGCGCGTCCCCTTTGTAAGCTCGCTGTCCACTGTAATGGTTTCGTCGAGCTTATCCATAATGTATTTTGCGATTGAAAGCCCAAGCCCCGTACCGCCCTCGTTGCGAGACTTGTCCACCTTGTAAAAGCGCTCAAAAACATGCGGCAGATCGGCCTCGGGTATCCCGCAGCCGGTATCTGTAACACTTACAAGAAGCCGCCTGCCGTTGTGTACGGAAATGGTAATGTTACCGCCCTTTGGGGTGTAGCGCATAGCATTGTCGAGAAGGATCACAAGCACCTGCTCGATGCGGTCGGGGTCGGTCAAACCGTCGGGGTTGTTTTCGGCGTCGATAACAAGCTCTATGCCGTTTTCGCTCGCCTTAGCCGCATACCCCTCCGCTACGTCACGCACAATCGCATCAAGGCTCACGCGGGAAAGCTCCATGTACTCCGTACCGGATTGAAGCCTTGAAAGCGCAAGCATATCGGTAATGAGGCGCGAAAGCCGTAGAACCTCGTGCAGCATGATTTTATAGTAACGCTGCCTATCTTCCTCGTTCGTCACCATGCCGTCGGCAAGCGGCTCCAAAAGCCCTCTTACCGCCGTAAGCGGCGTACGAAGCTCGTGGGAAACGTTGGCCACATACTCGCGGCGCGTCTGCTCGAGCCGCTCCATTTCCGTCATGTCCTTAAAAAGGCCGACAACACCGGTACGACTGCCGTCTTCGGCCACAACGGGAGAAATGGTGATCCACAGCGTTTTTTCACCCGCCATGGGGTAAGTAATCGTTTGCGACGTACCGGAAAGAAACACCTCGTCAAACGCCTTCCAAACCATGTTATCGGCTACAAGTTCTTCACGCTTCTCCACCTTCACCGCACCAAACATGCGCATGAGCGCGGAATTGTAGTGCGTGAGCATTCCAACGGAATCGGTCACAGCCACGCCGTCGCTGAGGCTTTGGAGAATTTCATCCAGCTGTCCTTTTTCGGAACAGAGCTGGTAAATGGTGCCGGAAAGCGTTTCGCACAGGTTGTTGAGCGCGCGCGCAAGCACGCCTACCTCGCCCGGCTCGTCTTCATTTGCGCGAATGTTAAAGTCGCCCTTGGACATCTTGATGGCAGCCTCGGACATGGCGTGAAGCGGCTGCGTGATGCGGCGCACGCGAAGCGTTACGAGAAGAATCGCAACAGGCACCACAAGCGTGATGATGAGAAACAGCGGGAAATTTTTGCGTTCCGAAGCCGCGATGATATCCGCGCGCGACTTTACGATAAGCACACCGGAAACGCCGCCCCTTGCACCATCAGGCACAGCCTGCCCTACGATGACCACGCGTCCCACGCCCGTAATAAGGGCGTCGTTCTCGCTTACGGAGCCGCCCTGAAGGAGGGCTTGAATTTGCTCGCTGAATGCCGAAGCGGCCATATCGGTGCTAAGGCCGAACATACGGTAGCCGCGTGCAACGGGGTTTCCCTGCGGGTCAATCAGCACAACGCCCACGCTCGCATCAGAAAGAAGCGCCTCATAAAGGCGGTCAAACGCCGCTTCGCCAAGCTCCCCGTTTTGGCGTTCAATCAAAAGCTGCGTCAAAGCGTCCGCCTCTGGCCGCATTTCCTCAAGTTTGATATCCGTATAAGTATCCCTGCTCAAATAAAGATAGCCAGCTACCATAAACGCACACGCGAGCAGCATGGCTATAATCAATGCAACGAGCAAGCGGCGGAAAAACACGCTCCTCATTTATTCGACCTCAAATTTATACCCGACTCCGTAAATGGTTTTGATGCTCCAGTTGAGCCCTGCGTTGTCAAGCTTCGCGCGGATGCGTTTGATGTGCGTGTCCACCGTGCGCGTTTCGCCAGCAAAGTCGTAGCCCCAAACGCGGTTCAAAAGTTGTTCGCGCGTAAACACCTGCCCGGGGTTTGACGCGAGCATGTAGAGGATTTCGATTTCCTTGGGCGTGCAGATAATCGGCTGCCCTTTGAGTGTAACCGTGTAGCTTTTGATGTCGATTACAAGCCCTTCATGTACAACGGAGCCCTCGTCTGCGGAATGCTGCTGCTCGGAGGTACGTCTTAAGACCGCCTTGATGCGCGCAACGACCTCACGCGGGCTGAACGGCTTCACGATGTAATCATCCGCGCCGAGCTCAAGACCCAAAATGCGGTCGATCTCTTCGCCCTTCGCGGTGAGCATGATGATGGGAATGCGCGAGGTTTTTCTGATTTCCTTGCATACTTCAATGCCCGACATTGCCGGCATCATAATGTCGAGCACGCAAAGTGCGATTTCCGCGTCAAGGCTTTCCACCGCGGATTTCCCGTCGTAAACATCCACCACGTCGTATCCCTCGGCCTTCAGGTAAATGCCCAGCGACTCGTGTACGATTCTGTCGTCGTCAGCAACGAGTATTTTGTTTGCGCTCATGGAAACAACACCCCCAAATTCTTGCTTCGATTATAACACAAGAAGCGAATTGTCAAAACAACACGGCGCGCTTTTTTGAAAAATTGACACAGATTGCTCACTTTAAGGTGGGGAAGCTGAACCACTGCGGTTTTGAGGCGTAGTAATGCATTCACCTTAAAGCGCGTTCAATCGTGAAAAAGAATTCAACCGTTTCATTTTCGCTCTTTGCTCCAATGGTTTCCCCTAAAAGCGTAAGTACTTCTTTGGCGATGGCTAGCCCCAGCCCTGTGCCGCCGCCGGAATGGGCTTTGTCCACCTTGTAAAAGCGGTCAAACAGATGCGCAATGTCCTCCGCGCTGATGCTGCCCGGGTTTTTCACGCTCACAACGTACTTTTCACCCTCGGCGTGTGCGGAAACCTCGATCACTCCGCTATGCTGCGTGTGCTTGATGGCGTTATCGAGCACGGCGATAAACACCTGTTCCGCGCGGTCGGGGTTGCTCATGGCATAAAGAGCCTCCTCAGGCAGGTTCAACTTGATGGAAAGTTCCTTTTCCCCTGCGGTTTTTCGGTAACGATTCGACACGTCGTAAAGCATTTCCGTAAGGTCAAAGCGCTGCTTGGTAGATGCCACCGCGCCCGACTGCAAACGCGAAAGCTCCAAGAGATCGTCGATGAGCCTCGAGAGCCGCAAGGATTCTTTTAAGATATAGCCGTAGTAGCGCTGCGTATCCTCCTGTTTTTTTACAAGCCCGTCGTTGAGCGCGTCCGCAAGGCTGCGGATGGCCGCTATAGGTGTGCGAAGCTCATGGGAAACGTTCGCCACATATTCCCTTCTGGTCTGCTCAAGGCGCGCAAGCTCCGTGACGTCCTGCACAAGCGCCACAGCTCCCTCAGGTACGCCGCTTTCATCAAGAAGCGCCGTCGTCGCCACGCGAAGCACCGCGCCGTTCGTTTTAAGCTCGCTGGTTTTCGAAAGGCCGGTTACGAGCGTTTCATAAAGCGCCTCCAAAACGGCGGAAAATTCCGCAGCATCCTGACGGTTTTCGTTTGGCTGGCTTCCAAGCAGACGAATGGCCGAGGGGTTGCAATGGGTGACCTTCTTTTGTGCGTTCACGGCGACGATGCCCTCTCCAAGCCCATCGAGTACCGCCCTTAGGCGGTTCCGCTCAAAAATCAGCTCGTCGATGGTATTGGAAAGCGCGGCGGAAAGAAGGTTGAGCGAACGCCCGAGCTGTGAAACCTCGTCTTTGCCGCCCTCGTAAGCGCGAACGGAAAAATCTCCATGCGCCATAGCCTGTGCAGCGCTGTTCATTTGCCTTAACGGCTTCGTAAGCCCTCGCGAGGCGAAAAACGCGGGGATCATCATCACAGCTGAGGAAATCACCATGCTGATGATCAGCGCATAGGTAAGCCCACCGATCGCTGCGCTGAGCTCTTTGATGGGTTTTACCAAAAAAACGGCACCGATTACGTTGCCGTATACGCTTATGACGGGCT